>NZ_HG322949.1:2274447-2392880 GCF_000723165.1 Janthinobacterium agaricidamnosum NBRC 102515 = DSM 9628 | reverse complement strand
AGTTCACTAGCAAGGATTGGCGCGATTTCTTGACTGCGCATCGGCTGGAAGCAAGCATGAGCCGACGTGGAAACTGTCACGACAATGCTGTCGCTGAAAGCTTCTTCCAACTGCTGAAGCGTGAGCGCATCAAGCGCAAGACCTATGCAACAAGGGATGACGCCAGGCAGGACATCTTCGACTACATCGAGATGTTCTACAATCCGAAGCGCCGCCACGGATTTAATGACAGGCTTTCGCCAGTAGAGTTTGAGCGAAGGCATTTTGAAAGGCTCGCGAGTGTCTAGCAGACTCGTGGAGATTCAAACAAAGCATATCTACTGTCCATGCCAGTAGCGCCGATGCTCGCGGCGATACTCCTCCACCTCGATGCCCGCACTGCCGGCGCCAAACCGCAGCGTCAGCGCGCCCGATTCATCGGTGCGCAGCCGCCGGATGCCCAGCTCGCCGTAACGCTGGTACACCTCCGGCTTCGGATGCTGATAGCGGTTGCGATGGCCGACCTGGAAAATCGCCAGGCCGGGATGCACCGCCGCCAGAAAGCCCGCGGTCGACGAGGTGCCGCTGCCGTGGTGCGGCGCCAGCAGCACATCGGCGGCCAGCTGGTCGCGGGCGCGCATCAGTAATTGCGCTTCCTGCACCGCTTCGATATCGCCGGCCAGCAGCATCGACTGGCCGGCGACGCTGATTTTCAAGGTGCAACTGCGCGCGTTCGATTTCAGCGCCGCGTCGTCGTAGCTGGCCGGCAACGGATGCAGCATCTCGAAGCGCACGCCATCCCAGCTCCAGCCCTGTCCCGCCACACAATGCCGATGCCGCGCCGCCGCTTGCACGATCGGATGATACGGCCACAGCGACGACAGCACCCAGCCGACCCGCAGATTATCGAGCAGCGACAGCGCGCCGCCGGCATGGTCGGCGTCGCTGTGCGACACGATCATCCCATCCAATGTGTCGATGCCGCGCGCCTTCAGGTACGGCACGATGACGCGGTTGCCGCCGTCCGAATCGGGCGAATAAAACGGCCCGGTGTCGTACAGCAGGCGGTGATGGCCGGTCTCAATCAGCAGCGCCATGCCCTGCCCGACGTCGAACGCGGTGACCCACAGCTGGCCATCCGGCGGATGGGCCGGTAACGCGGTCAGCAGCGGTATCCAGCTGAGCGCGCCGAGCCAGCGATGCGGCCAGCCGCGCGGCGCCAGCATCCACAAGGTGCCGGTCAAGGCCCAGCAAAAGCTCCACCACGGCGGCGCCGGGCCGCTCCACACCGCAAAACGGTAAGCGCCCAGCCATTCCAGCAGCATCGCCAAGCCTTGCACGATGGCGTGCGCCAGCCACAGCAACCCGCCGGACAATGGCGCCGGCAGCAAGCTGCCGGCCAGCGACAACGGCGTGACGACCAGGCTGATCAAGGGAATCGCCAGCGCATTGGCCACCGGGCTGACCAGCGACACCTGCGAAAACAGCAGCATCGTCAGCGGCACCAGTCCCAGCGTGACGACATACTGGGTATGCGCGCCCAGCATCAGCTTGTCGCGCAGGCGCTGGCCACGGCTAAGTAAAGGATCGGGCCGGCGCACGGTGCGCCCGACCGTCGCATACAGGATGATGGCGACCGCGCCGAACGACAGCCAGAACCCCGGCCACAGCACGGCCCACGGATCGAGCAGCACCACCAGTCCGAGCGCGCTGCACAGCACATGCGATACGTTCGTGATGCGCCCCGACCACAGCGCGATAGCGACCACGATCAGCATGTACAAGGTGCGCTGGGCCGGCACGCCGAAGCCGGCCAGCAGCACATACAGCAACGCGGCCAAGACGCCGGCCAGCGCGGCGACTTTTTGCGCCGGCAAGATCAATGGCAATTGCCGGCCGGTGAAAAAGGAGCGCCGCCACAAGTGCGAGGCGATCAGCGCGAACAGGCCGGCGATCATCGTGATATGCAGACCGGAAATCGAGATCAGGTGGCTGATGCCGGTGCGGTTGAATACTTTCCAGTCCGATTGCGCAATCGCGCGCTGGTCGCCGACCACCAGCGCGACGATCACGCCGGCGTACGGTTTGCCGTCCAGGCTGCGCATGATACGTTCGCGCAAGGCGGCGCGGCTGCGCTCGACCAGGTTGCCGGGACTGAACACAAAACTGTCGATGCGCCGGTTCTTGTGGCCGGGCCGCACATAACCGGTAGCGCGCAAGCCCTGCTCCAGCAGCCACACTTCATAGTCGAAGGCATGGGGATTCGCGTTGCCATGCGGCCGTTGCAGCCGCACCGTCAATTGCCAGCGCTCGCCGGGCTGCACGTCGCCGACCTGCGTGGCCCCGGCGACCGTATCCCGAAACCCCGCATACCACGACAAGGCTATCCGCGGCGGCACCCTAGCCGGCGCCCTGGTATCGCCATGCACCCGCTCCACCGCGAAATTGAAACGCACGCCTTGCGCAAAATGATAAGGCAGGCTGTCTATGGTGCCGACCAGCGTGATATCCTGCCCCTCGTCTTCCTTGGCCAGTTGCGGCGCCAACGCGAACTGGGCCAGCAGCGCGGCCCAGCAAAATCCCAATACAAGACCGGCCAGCGCGGCGCGCAGCGGGCCACGCCATAGCAGCAGGATCAGGACGGCGGCAACGCTACAGGCAAGCATGGTCGCCTGCCCGGGCAACACCGCGCGGGTTTGCAGCAAGGCCGCGCCGGCGACAAATCCGAGGATCGCACAACGCATGGTCGATGGCCCGGTCACAAAGATGGCCCAGTATGCGCGGCGCCCACGCCCGGTGATTTGGCGCGGCGCTAATGTAGATCAATTGATGCGCACGCCAGCCCCCCCGGGGACGGCATCACTTGACAACAATTAGTTAATTCACTAATATTCGATGCATGAAATCCGTTCTTGTCAAAGCCAACGCGCTCGCCAACACCAACCGCCTACAGATGCTTGAATTGCTCAAGACGCCGGAGCTGCACTTTGCTCCTGGGGATTTTGATCAGAACGCCGGGGTGTGCGGCTTGTATATTTCCGAGAAATTGGGCATTGCCCCGCCGACGGCTTCCGCGCACCTGAAAGTACTGGTGCAGGCCGGTTTTCTGACGTCTTTACGCATCGGAAAATTCACCTATTTCAAACGGATTCCTTCGGCAATGGAGGAGTTTGCTGAAGATATACGGTCGGCCTAAGAATCCGTATCGACGTAAAGCCAATCTGGCACAACAATTAGTCAATAAGCTAATTTACAAATTAAAATCCCTCCCATGAATACCATATCATATGAATAACACGATGAGAATCTATCTGCTGACATTGATCAGTTTCCTGATTGGCACTGCGGAATACATCATTGCCGGCATCCTGGAACAGATTGCCCAGGACTTGAAACTCCCCGTCCCGCTGATCGGGCAAATGATCACGGTGTTTTCCATCGCCTTTGCGGTCGGCACGCCGATCGTGATTACCCTGACCGCTCAATTCGACCGGAAGAAACTACTGATCGGCTTTATGCTGGTGTTTGCCGTCGCCAACTTGAGCACCATCCTGCTGACCAGTTACGGATTGCTGAATGTTTCCAGGGCGGTGTCCGGCCTGAGCGCCGGCGTGGTGGAAGTCATTCTATTGACCCTGGCCGCCATCCTGGCTGCGCCCGGCAAAAAAGCGGGCGCCATTGCCATGGTCGTTGTCGGCTTCAGCGCCGCACTGGTGGTGGGCGTGCCGCTGGGCCGGGTAGTATCCGGCATGATGGATTGGCGCTATATCTTCTTGGGACTAGGACTGCTGACGCTGATTTCCCTGATTGCCGTCATCCATGTCATTCCCGGTACCCAGGGCGAGACGGCGATACCGCTGAGACAGCAACTCAAGCTATTGAAAAACAAGCAGATCTCCCTCGTGTATGTGATGACGTTCTTCTGGATCAGCGCCTTCTCGATTATTTACTCCTACATTTCGCCCTATCTGTCCAGCGTGTCGCATATGGCCGATGGCGAGATCAGCATCATGCTGCTGGTGTGCGGGCTGGCCAGCATTGCCGGTTCGCAGCTCGGCGGACGGTTTACCGACCGCTCCGGCTATGTGTTAACACTGCTTGCCGGTTTGCTGCTGCACTGCGCGACGCTGGTCCTGTTTGCGCTATTCGGCCAGATCAGCTGGGTCATGTACGTTTTGTTGATTAGCTGGTCGGTATCGGCCTGGTCGTCGGGCCCTGCCCTGCAATTTCGCCTGATCAGCCTGGCGCCTGAATCGACCGGCATCATCTTCAGCTTGTATGCCTCGATGATACAGTTCGGCATGGCGGCAGGGGCGATAGTCGGCGCACTGGTGATACAGGCCGGCTCGCTCAGTGATATCTCGATGGTCGGCGCCGCCAGTGTGTTTCTTTCGCTGTTGCTGCTGGCGAAGATCACGCCAGCAGCAAACAGGCCGGCGCTTGATGTGTGTGTATCGGCGGAGAAAAGCTGACTGCCAGGGCTGGCAAAGGATGCGATTACCGCAAGGCGACGGCGCGCTGGATGACATGGCCGAGCAAGTCGGTCAGCAATCATCCAGCGCTTCCAGCGCCGGACCTATCCCGCTTACTGCGCCTTAAACGGCAGCGACAGATAATGCTGGCCCAGCTCCGTCAACTGGCCGCTGGCGCCCAGCAGGCTGGTGAAATGCGGATCCGGATTCCAGCGGCCGATGAACCACGCGTAACGGAACACGTCGGCGCGGTTTTCGCACAAGGCCACCATTTCGGTCATCTGCTTCTTCTGTTTTTCGACGGTGTCGATTTGCGCGCCATCGTTCTGGCTGTGCCAGTTCGCCATTTCGGTGACCCAGAACGGCTTGCCATACTTGACGAGACGGTCGAGCTGGCCGCCCAGGCCATAGTCGTACCAGTGGAACGCCAGGTAGTCGATCTGCGGATCGCGGCCGCCATTGGCCGCCCGGTATGCCGCATAAAAGGCGTCCAGCCACACCACCGGGTCGCTGAAGCCGGGCATGGTGCCCCAGGTCATCGCCGGGCCGACCAGCTTGACGCCGGTGTGCGCCGCAATCGCTTCATAACGCGGCCACAACGCGGCGGCTTGTTGCGGCGTCTGGTTGGACTGGTCGGTCAGGTTCGGTTCGTTCAGCAACAGCAGGTATTTGACGCCAGGGTTGGCGGTCAGGTAAGCCTCGACATCGGCGCCGTTGAACTGGCCGTTCCACAGCATCGGGTAATAATCCATGCCATAACGGGTCGCGTAATCCGCCGGCACCGCGCTGTTCGGACGGCTGCCCCAGTTGTACCACCAGCTGATGCCGGGCGCCAGCGCCGACAGGTCGGCCGGCGCCGACAGGTCGTAGGCGATGCCGCGTTTTGCGCTCTTGGCGGCTGGCGGCGCCACGGGCGCCGGTCCGGCGCCGGGTACCGCCACCGACGACGCGGCGGCGGAAGATCCGGAAGAGCCCGATCCACCACCGCAGGCGGCTAGCCCGCCGGCGGCGATGGTCGAAGCGACCAGCTTCAATAATTGTCTGCGGCGTTGGCCGTCCAGTTCGAATGGTGTGCTCATGTGATGAATATCTCGCAAGGATGTCGTTGATGGGAACATCTTAGATTGTGGAAACAAAAGAAATAAAGGAAATGTTTCCCTTGGGAAATATACTATCACTAATAAGAAAAGGAAAGCCCCACACGCATAACAAAACAACTATTTTTGTGAATCAGGCCTGTTGGGGGAAGTCCGCCGCCCCATTCAGCTCGGCCCAAGCCCCGCTGTTTTTGCTTAGCATGTCGACCTTTTTACGGGCGTCAGCCAGTGCCGCTTTGCCAAGTAGCAGGCGCGGCGGGATGTCACAGGACTCGGCCGCATTGACGATCGCGATCACCGCCCGAAGCGGGGCGCCTGGCTGTTGACCGTTGTAAGCACGCATCAGGTCGATGCGCGCCCAGGCTTATTTATGTGGCCAGCGCTGCGCCGCCGCTGGCCGGCATCAACGCCGCCAACCGGTGACAATGGCTACGGCAGCCATGGGAAGCAATGATCAGGCGGTTGCGGCATATGCCAGGCGCGGCAGCACCGCGTGCGCGTTGGCGCTGGTGGCGGCGGCGACTTGTTCAAGATCCAGGCCGCGCAACTCGGCCAGCACGGCGCCGATGCGCGGCAATTGCTCGGGACTGTTGCGCCCCGGGTGCAGCCAGCTCGGCGAAATGTCCGGCGCATCGGTTTCCAGCACGATCGACGACAGTGGCAGCCCGGCCGCCAGGCGGCGGATTTGCAGCGCGCGCGTAAACGTCATCGCGCCGCCGAAACCGAGTTTGAAGCCCAGGTCGATATAGCTTTGCGCCTGCTGGAAGCTGCCGTTGAACGCATGGGCGATGCCGCCCGCCGGACGGATCTGGCGCACATGTTTCAGCACCGTGTCTTGCGAGCGGCGCACGTGCATCAGCACCGGCAAATGAAATTCGCGGGCGATGCGCAGCTGTTCGCGGAAAAAATGCTCCTGCTTGTCGCGCATGGCCGCTTCGGTCAGCATCGGGATAAAGAAATCCAGGCCGATTTCGCCGATCGCGACAAAGCGCGGGTCGCCCATCGCGGCCTCGACCGCGCCGCGCAAGGCGAGCAAATCGTCTGCGCCGGCTTGCGGCACGTAGATCGGGTGGATGCCGAGCGCATAGCAGGCATTCTCCGCGCCGGCCGCCAGTTGCGCGACGGCGCCGAAGTTGGCCCGCTCCACCGCCGGGATCACGATCATGCCGACGCCCTGCCCGGCGGCCCGCGCCGCCAGCGCCGGCGACTCGTCGCCGAATTCGTGCGCGTCCAGGTGGCAGTGGGTATCGATCCACATGATCAGTAAGGCTGCAAGCCCTGGTCGGTCAGGCGCAGCACGCGGTCGCAGCGTTTCGCCAGTTCGATGTCGTGGGTGACGATGACGAAGGCGGTGCCGAGGGTGCGCGACAATTCCAGCATCAGGTCGAAGATCTGTTCGGCGGTGGCGTGATCGAGGTTGCCGGTCGGTTCGTCGGCCAGCACGCAAGCCGGCTGGGTCACCAGCGCGCGCGCCAGCGCCACCCGCTGGCGTTCGCCGCCGGACAATTCGCCCGGCACATGGACCACGCGCTTGGCCAGGTTGACCCGGGTCAGGATCTGCTGCGCCAGTTCGGTCGCCGGCGCCCGTTTCATGCGCCGTATCATCAGCGGCATCGCGACGTTGTCCAGCGCCGAGAATTCCGGCAGCAAGTGATGGAACTGGTAGACGAAGCCGAGCGATTCATTGCGCAAGTCGCCGCGCGCCTTTTCGCTGAGGGTCGCGAAATCCTTGCCCAGCAGGGTCACGCTGCCGCTGGTCGGCGTGTCGAGCCCGCCCAGCAGATGCAGCAGCGTCGATTTTCCGGAACCGGACGCGCCGACGATGGCGACCCGCTCGCCCTTGTAGATGTCGATGTCGATGCCCGCCAATACCTGCACAGAATAGCTGCCCTGGGTGAAGGTCTTGGCCAGGCTGCGGCACGACAGCACGGCCGGCCCTTGTGAAACTTGATTGGTCGTATTCATTACTTCTTCGCTCTTAAAATCACTCGTCACATCGCTTGTCATATCACTCATAGCGCAGGGCCTCCGCCGGTTTCACGCGCGCCGCCCACCAGCTTGGATACAGCGTCGCCAGGAAAGCCAGCACCACCGCCAGCCCGCCGATCTTCGACACGTCGGCCCAGCGCAGATCGGACGGCACGGTGCTGATGAAATAAATATCCTTGGACAGGAATTGCACGCCCAGCAGATGTTCGATGAACGGCACGATGACGTCGATATTGAGCGCCACCAGCACGCCGCAGCCGACCCCGAGTATCGTGCCGAGGATGCCGGCCAGCGCGCCCTGGATCACGAAGATCTTCATGATTGAACGCGGCGACGCGCCCAGCGTGCGCAGGATGGCGATGTCGGCCTGCTTGTCGGTGACCGTCATCACCAGCGTCGACACCAGGTTGAACGCGGCCACCGCGATGATCAGCGCCAGGATGATGAACATCATGCGCTTCTCGGTTTGCACGGCGGCGAACCAGTTGGCGTTCAGCTTGGACCAGTCGCGCAGCCACAGATTGCCGGGCATGGACGCCTTCAAGTCTTGCGCCACTTGCGGCGCGCGGTTCATGTCGCTCAGCCGCAGGCGCAGGCCGGACGGGCCGTCGAGGCGCAGCAGGCGTTCGGCGTCGGTGATGTCGATGAAGGCCAGGCTGGAATCGAATTCGGCGTGGCCGGCCTCGAAGATGCCGGTGACGGTGAAGGTGCGCAGGCGCGGCAGCACGCCGGCCGGCGTGACCTGGCCCTGGGCCAGCATCAAGGTCACTTTTTCGCCGAGGCTGACGCGCAGCGCGCGCGCCAGTTCGATGCCCAGCACGATGTTATATGCGCCCGGCTTCAAATCATTGAAATTCCCGCGTCTGGTTTGCTTCGCCACGTCGGACACATTCGGCTCTTCTTCCGGCAGCACGCCGCGCACTTCCGCCGGACGCAGCACGTCGTCGCCCAGCAGCATGCCCTGGGTTGCGACGAACGGCGCGGCGCCCTTCACTTCCGGATTCCTGAAGGCGGCGGCGGCATCCTTGCGCCAGTCGGGCATGCTGCCGCTGGCATCGAACACCTCGACATGCGCCAGCACCGACAGCATGCGGTCGGTGACTTCCTTCTGGAAGCCGTTCATCACCGACAGCACCACGATCAGCGCGGCCACGCCCAGGCCGATGCCGGCCATCGAAATGAGGGAAATGAAGGAAATGAAGCTATTGCGGCCGCTGCGCTTGCCCGCACGCGTGTAGCGCAAGCCGACCAGCCATTCAAACGGCAAATTCTTAAGGATACTCATGTGCTCCGGCGATCCGATACGTGTGATTCAGCAGTGTGCCATATAAATTGGGAAACATGGGCGTGTACGCCCATGGCGATGCTTAATGCATCCTTAATCGCAGGCATTATTCGTAGCGCAGGGCCTCGGCCGGTTTCACGCGGGCCGCGCGCCAGCTCGGATAAATCGTCGCCACCAGCGACAGCGCGAACGCGATCAAGCCGATATGCAGCACGTCCAGCCAGTGCACGTCGGACGGCACGGTGCTGATCTGGTAAATCTCCTTCGACAGGAAATGCATGCCCAGCAGATGCTCGATGACCGGCACGATGCTGCCGACATTGAGCGCCAGCACGACCCCGCCGGCCACGCCCAGCGCGCTGCCGAGCAAGCCGACCAGCGCGCCCTGGATCATGAAAATCTTCATGATCGACGCCGGCGACGCGCCCAGCGTGCGCAGGATCGCGATATCGGCCTGCTTGTCGGTGACGCTCATCACCAGCGTCGACACCAGGTTAAAGGCCGCCACCGCGATGATCATGCTGAGGATAATGAACATCATGTTTTTCTGGCTTTGCACCAGCGCATACCAGCTGGCGCTGACGCGCGACCAGTCGCGCATCCACAAGTCGCCCGGCATCGACGCCTTCAGTTCGCGCGCCACTTGCGGCGCGCGGTCCATGTCGGCCAGTTTCAAGCGCAGGCCGGACGGCCCGGCCAGGTGCAGCAGGCTTTCGGCGTCGTTCATGTGGATGAAGGCCAGCCTGGAATCGAGTTCATTGTGACCGGCTTCGAAAATACCGACCACGGTGAAGGCGCGCATGCGCGGCAGCAGCGTGGAAGCGGGCTGGCCCGGCTCCGGCTCGCGCTGCAGCAGCAGCGTGACATTCTTGCCGACCGTGACATCGAGCGCGCGCGCCAGGTCCACCCCCAGCACGATATGAAAGGCGCCCGGCTTCAAGTCGTCGAAACTGCCCTGTTTGACTTGCGCCGCGACGCTGGATACTTTCGGTTCTTCCTGCGGCAGCACGCCGCGGATCCCCGACGGCCGCATGGTGTCGTCGTGCAGCAGCATGCCCTGGGTTTCGACGAACGGCGCGGCGCCGCGCACTGCCGGATTGGCGAAGGCGGCCTTGACCTGGTCTTGCCAGTCCGGCATCGCGCCACGGGTGTCGAATACCTCGACATGGGCCAGCACCGACATCAGCCGGTCGGTGACTTCTTTCTGGAAACCATTCATCACCGACAACACCACGATCAGCGCGGCCACGCCGAGGCCGATGCCGGCCACGGAAATCAGTGAAATAAAGGAAATAAAACTGTTGCGCGCACTGCGCTTGCCGGCGCGCGTATACCGCACGCCGATTTGCCATTCGAATGGAAATTTCTTGATGATGCTCATGCGATCCCGCAATGGAAAACCCTGTGAGCGCGCAGTGTGCCATAGAAATTGATTTCACCACACCATTTATGCCATCGGCAAGCACGGGCCAGCCTGGTTTGTCCGCGCTTTTCTCAGGCTCGCCGCACAAAAACAGCGGCGGATGCCCTACAATCTCGGGATGAATCAACTTACCATCGTCCTGCCCTTCGCCCTGCCAATGGCAGAGCTCGCCAAAGACCTGATCCGCGCACTCCATGCGCCCGCGCTGGCGGCCTTGCTGTCACGCACCAGCCAATACGCCGTCACCCCGGTCGACAATGGCAGCCGCGTGCTGCCGCATGAAACCTGGCTGGCCCATGCGCTGGGCCTGAGCCCGGCGCCGCACGGCAGCGGCGCGAGCACCGCGTTCGCCCAGGCGGCGATGCGCGGCTACGGCTTGCAGCCGGATGGCGGCTGCTGGTTTTTAATCCATCCGATTCATGTGCAAATCGCCCGTAACCACTTGCAAATGGGCGACCCCCGCCAATTGACGCTGGATCAAGCGGACAGCCGCGCGCTGTTCGACGGCGCCAGGCCGTATTTCGACGAACTGGGCAAACCCTTGCTGTATGGCGACGCGCATACCTGGTTCATGCGCGCCGACGACTGGGCCCAACTGGCCACCGCCTCGCCCGATACCGCCACCGGCCACAACCTGAATGGCTGGATGCCGGAAGGCGCCAACGCGCTGGCGTCGCGCAAATTGCAAAACGAAGTGCAAATGCTGTGGTACGAAAACGCCGTCAACCAAGCGCGCCAGCAGCGCGGCCTCGGCGCCGTCAATTCCTTCTGGCTGTGGGGCGGCGCGGCACAGCCAGCGCCAAGCGCCAGCCCCCCGTTATATACCGCCGACGTGCCGTCGTGGACGGCGGCGCTGGCCGAACCGGGCCGCCGCGCGGCGACGCTGGACGGCATACTCAAAGACAATCCGCGCCAGGCGCTGGCCGTGCTGGGCAGCCTGAGCGGCCCCGGCCTGTCGGAAGACTGGTCCGGCTGGCTGATGCAGATGCAGCGCCTGGAACAGGAATGGTTCGCACCGTTGCTGGCGGCGCTCAAAGACGGCCGCATCGGCCAGTTGACGCTGGTCTTGAGCAACCGCGATACCTGCGCCGAATTCAGCGGCAACAAAAACGCCCAGCGCAAATTCTGGCGCGCCATCACCTTGAACAAGTTGTCGACATGACCCGTACCCGCATCGCCACCCGCCCCTGCCCGTTCCGGGTATCCGAAATGCTGCGCCAGGACGGCGTCCACCCAGTGCTGGCGCGGCTGTACGCGGCGCGCGGCCTGGTCGACGCCAAGGAGCTGTCGATTGAACTGAAATCGATGATGCCGCCGTCCGGCCTGCTGCACATCGACGCCGCCGGCGCATTCCTGGCCGACGCCATCGCCGCCCATAAACGCATGGTCATCGTGGCCGACTACGATTGCGACGGCGCCACCGCCTGCGCCGTGGCGCTGCGCGGCTTGCGGGCGATGGGCGCGCACGTCGATTTCATCGTGCCCAACCGTTTTGAGTACGGCTACGGCCTGACGCCGGAAATCGTGGCGCTGACGGCGCGCGAAAAATCGCCCGACATCATCATCACCGTCGACAACGGCATCGCCAGCATCGACGGCGTCGCCGAAGCGAACCGGCGCGGCATCGAAGTGGTCGTCACCGACCACCATTTGCCGGCCGAGACCTTGCCGGACGCGCGCGTCATCGTCAACCCGAACCAGCCCGCCTGCGGCTTCCCGAGCAAGCACCTGGCCGGCGTCGGCGTGGTGTTTTACGTGCTGCTGGCGCTGCGCGCCGAAATGCGCCGGCGCGGCATCTTCGACCAGCAAACCCAGCCGAAGCTGGACCACTTGCTCGACCTGGTCGCGCTCGGCACGGTGGCCGACGTGGTGCGCCTCGATGCGAACAACCGCATCCTGGTCGCGCAAGGCTTGAAGCGCATGCGCGCCGGCCAGATGCACGCCGGCGTGGCGGCGCTGTTCCGTGTGGCCGGCCGCGAGGCCCGCAGCGCCACCCCGTTCGACCTCGGCTTCGCGCTGGGGCCGCGCCTGAACGCCGCCGGCCGCCTGCAAGACATGTCGCTCGGCATCGAATGCCTGATCACCGACGACGAAGGCCGCGCGTGGGCGCTGGCCCAGCAACTGAACGACATCAATCTGAAGCGGCGCGAAATCGAAGCCGAAATGCAAGATACGGCCTTGCTGCACCTGGACCAGTTCGAACCGGCCAACAGCAGCACCATCAGCGTGTTCGACGCGGCGTGGCACCAGGGCGTGATCGGCATCGTCGCGTCGCGCCTGAAAGAAAAATTCTACCGCCCGACGATCACCTTCGCGCCCGGCGCCGACGGCTGGATCAAGGGCTCCGGCCGCTCGATCCCCGGTTTTCACCTGCGCGACGCGCTCGACCTGGTGTCGAAACGCGCGCCCAGTCTGATCGACAAATTCGGCGGCCACGCGATGGCGGCCGGCCTGACCATCCGCGCCGACGCGTTCGACGCGTTTTCACAGGCGTTCGAAGCGGTCGGGCGGGCCTGGCTCAGCCAGCAGCAACTGGAACGCGTGATCGAAACCGACGGCCCGCTGGAAGACGCGTATTACACCACCGACTTCATCGCGCTGATGGATGGCCAGGTGTGGGGCCAGGGTTTTGCGCCGCCGGTGTTTTGCGACGAATTCCGGGTGGTCAGCCAGCGCATCTTGAAAGAACGGCACTTGAAACTGCTGCTCGAAAAGAACGGCGCCCGCTTCGACGCGATCTGGTTCGGCCACACGGATGCCGTCGGCGAACGGGCGCGGGTGGCGTTCCGGCTGGACGCCAACGAATACAATGGCACGACCAAGGTGCAATTGATGGTGGAACACGCCGAACCGGCTTGACCGTCAGCGCAACACCCGGTCTACAGGCTGGCCGATGGCCTGAAAGTTCCGCTTTGCACTTTACGAATTATCAAAGACGGCATTGATCCAAGTAGTAGTTTGGGAGTGCGCAAGGCCGCCTGACGAATGCCGTGATAGTAATCGGCAATTAATTTATGCTCAGCACCCTATGTTCAGCACCCATATGACAGGCCGCGCATTTTCCGGATGAAGTAGAACGTATGCGGAGCGGCAACCATGACAATGGGGAATGCGGCGGGTCCGACAGCAAATGGACAAGCTTGCGAACTGGAACTGACACTGCGCTGGCTGCAGCCAGGTTTGTACACCGCCGCGTTGCGTTTCACCCGGCCACAAGACGATGCCGATGTGCGCATGATCGACACCAGCCCCGTCAAAATCGACCTCCAGGTGTTGGCGCAATACAAGGGCGACGCGGTACAGTACGGCCAGGCATTATCCTCCATGCTGTTTGGCAACGCCGAGATCCGCAACGGTTATGACTCGGCCCACAATATCGCGCAAGAGCGGCAACTGGTACTGCGCCTGCGCCTGTTTATCAGCAACAATGCGCCGGAACTGCATAATATTTGGTGGGAAACCCTGGCCGACCCGGTCGACCAGAGCCTGCTACTGATGCGCGACGACGTGGTGTTCTCGCGCTACCTCGGCAGCAATGACTGGCGTCCGCTGACGCCGGTTCGCGCGCACCGCCTGAAGGTGCTGGTGGTGATCTGCAATCCGCAGGATATCGGCGACTACCAGCACGGCAACCAGAGTTTCACGCCGGCCGATGTGCCGAACGAGAGCAAACTGGCGGCCACCACCTTCGCCGATTTCGATTATGACCTGCTGGCCGAACGCGGCCAGGCCACCTTCAGCAACATCATTACCAAGTTACGGCACGGATACGATATTTTCTACCTGATTTGCCATGGCGCCCTGATCGACGAAAAACCCCGCCTCTACCTCGAAAACGACGCCGGCGATACCGACGTGGTGCGCGGCAGCGAGCTGGCGGTGCGCTTGCGCGAAATGCAGCATCGCCCGCGCCTGGTGGTGCTGGCCTCCTGCCAGAGCGCCGGCGACGGCAGCGACTTGCAGGAAGGCCGCGCCCTGACCGCACTCGGCCCGCGCTTGCTGGAAGCGGGCGTGCCGGCGGTGATCGGCATGCAAGGCAACATCAGCATGGCCAGCGTCGCCATTTTCATGCCGCATCTGTTCCAGCAATTACGGCTGCACGGCCAGATCGACAGCGCCATGGCGGTGGCGCGCGGCCAGATACGCCAGCGCGCAGACTGGTGGATGCCGGTACTTTTCATGCGCCTCAAAGGGGGAGCCCTATGGTATGGCAACAGCGCCAGCAACGGCGGCAGTTTTCATTGGGACGCCTTGCTGACCGATATCAGCGGCGACCATACCGTGCTGGTGCTGGGGCCCGGCCTGGCGGAAGGCATCATCGGCTCGTCACGCGACATCGCCGCGCGCTGGGCCGACCATTATGGCTTTCCGATGGCGCCGCAACAGCGCGACGACTTGCCGCAGGTGGCCCAATACCTGGCCTATAGCCGCAATCGTAATTTTCCGTTGGAGCAATTAAGAAAGCATTTAAAAAAGAAATCAGCAGCAAATACCGCGATGAATTACCGCTGGACATGCGCAACGCAAAAGGCAAGGATTATTCGCTGGCCAAACTGGTCAGCGTGGTCGGCCAGTCGCTGCGCAAAACCGATGCGGCATCGGGTCAGGCGCAAGACATTTACAGCAAGCTGGCGCGCCTGCCCTTTACCACCTACGTGACGACCAACCGCGACAATCTGCTGGAAGAGGCGCTGGCAGCGGAAGACCGAAAGCCCGCGGTGGTGGTATGCCGCTGGCGCGAATTCGAGAAGAACGACGAGGCGGACTGGCCCGAGTCGGTGTTCGACACGGAACCGGGCTACCGCCCCAGCATCGAACGGCCGCTGGTATTTCAAGTCTTCGGCAATATGAGCGCGCCCTCCACCGTGGTGCTGACCGAGGACGACTATTTCGATTTCCTGGTCGGCTTTACGCGCAACCAGGCCAATACCGTGACCGGACTGGCGCCGTACATGCGGCGGGTATTCGCGCAAAAGGGATTGGTCTTTCTCGGTTTTCAATTCGACGACTGGGATTTCCGCACCCTGTTTCGTGGACTGCTGCGCCGCGAGGGCAACCGCAGCAGCGAACAGTATTCCCACATCGCGGTACAGATCGAGCCATTGGAAGGACGCATGATAGAACCGAAGGTTGCGCGCGACTATTTAAGAAAATATTTCACGTCGAATCGCAATGTCGAGATCTATGACTCAAGCCTGGAAAGCTTTGTCGATGAATTAACCCGGCAGTGGGGCAATCATGCAACCCGAACAGATCAATGAGCGCCGCGCCAAAGTCCGCGCCAATCCTTTCGTCGGTCCGCGGCCGCTGCAAGCGGACGATGCCCTGTTCGGACGCGATAACGAAACCCGGGATCTATGCGACTTGCTGGTTGCCGAGCGGCTGATCCTGCTGTATTCGCCATCCGGCGCCGGCAAGACTTCGCTGATCAATGCGGGCCTGATCAAACTGCTGCGCCAGCAAGAAAATTTCCGGGTACTGCCCGCCATACGCGTCAATCTGCTGGCCGCGGACAACAGCAGCCAGAGCCGCAACCGCTACCTTTACAGCGTCACCGAATGTCTGTCGTCGGACCTGGACGAACAGCAGCGCAACGCCATCGAGGCAGCCATGCCGCTATCCTTGTCGGCCTATCTGGAGGCGCGTCCGCACCAGCCGCAGGACGGCCCGCCGGACTCGGCACTCGAAGTGCTGATCTTCGACCAGTTCGAGGAAATTTGCACGCTGGACCCGACCGACCACGCCCTGAAACTGGAGTTTTTCCTGGAACTCGCGGTAGCGCTGCAAGACCGCCGGCGCTGGGCCATCTTCGTCATCCGCGAAGATCACATCGCCGACATCGACGTCTACAGCCACTTGCTGCCCACCTCGCTGCTGACCCGCTACCGCCTCAACCTGCTCAACCGCGGCCAGGCCTGCCAGGCCATCAGCGGGCCGGCCAGCGCGGCCGGCCATCCATTCGACCCGCAACATATCGCCGAACTGGCCGACGACCTGGCCACCGTGCGGGTCCAGACCGGCGACTCGCACCACCTGGCGATCGGTACGCATGTCGAGCCGGTACAGCTGCAAGTGGTTTGCCGCCGGCTGTGGGATTTACACCTGAAACAAAACCTCGGGCCGGCCGAATTGCGCAAATCGGGCGCCGTCGACGACGCGCTCGGGGAATTCTACGATAGCGTCATCGCCGCCACCGCCGCGATCGGCGGCGTCGCGGAACGCCGCCTGCGCGCGTGGATCGATCAATACCTGATCGTCGCCAAGTCGTTGCGCGCCCAAATCCTGCGCGAAACGGGATCCACGCATGGGCTGGATAACCACAGCATAGACTTGCTGGTCAGCGAGCATCTATTGCGCTACGACCGGCGCAACGGCCGCGAGTGGATCGAAATCACCCATGACCGGCTGGTCGCGCCTATCCTGGAGCGCAACGAACTCTGGCAGCAGCATAACCTGACCCCGTTCCAGCGGCAGGCGGCGCTATGGGACGCCCAGGGACGCGGCGACAATATGCTGCTGTCCGATAGCGCGATCGGCGACGCCAGCAACTGGTATGAAGCGCATCGCGGCGACGCCGATAAAAACGAACAGGACTACCTCAGCGCCAGCATCGCCGCCAGTAACGATGCCCGCTCGATCCTGCAGCAGCAGCGCCGCAACCGGCGCCAGATCCTCTGGCAGCGCGGCGGGATGGCGGTCATGGTGGTGCTGGCGGGCTGCCTGACATATCAGTGGCGTAATCAGCAGCGGCTGCGCAACGAACTCTATATTGCCTATAGCATCAACGAAATACGCAGCGTCAGCGGCGATGCGCTGACGCTGCCGCAAGGCCAATATGCGCAAACGCTGCGGCTGGGATTGAGCGCCCACGACTTGCTGCTGGCGGCGCCGGCCAAACAAGTGGCGGCGGGTGCACTGGCTGATCCGCAACAATTGACCCGTGCCGCACTGCTGTCCGGGCTGGTGGTGGTGCCGCCGACCAAACAAGTCTTCAACGGGCATAACGCCTCGATACGCCAGCTTGCCTTTCACCCGAACGGCACCATGATCGCCTCCGCCAGCTTCGACAAATCGGTCATCTTGTGGGATCTGCGCAGCGGCAAGCAAATCACTGCCATCCCGCACCCGGCGATGGTGTATTGCGTCGCGTTCAATGCCGACGGCAGCCTGCTGGCCAGCGCCGACGCGGCCGGCACGCTGCGCCTGTGGGCAAGCACTTTCACGGGCGGCAAACCCGGCGTCAGGCTGCTCAGCGAAAAGCATCATGCGGGCGCCAGGCTGACCACGCTCGCCTTCAGCCCGGACCAGCGCGCGCTGGCGGTCGGCATATGGGACCGGCAAGTAGTGGTGTGGGATATCAGCGATCCCGCCGCGCCGCTGGAGCGGGCGCGCTTCCAGGGCGCGGCCAAAGGCGCCGGCAAGATATATGCGCTGGCCTTCGTGGGACAGGATCGGCTGGCGATTGGCGATTTCAACGGTTATATCTGGCTATGGCCGTGGAACGCGGCCGACGGCGCCGCCCGGGCACTGGTCCGCACCATGCGGCTGAATCTGGCCGACAATGGCCATCATGGCGCCCCAGGCAAGGCCGGGGTCTATGGCTTGAGCTACGATGCGGTCAAGCAGCGGCTCGCCGCCAGCGGCTGGGCGGAAGTGCGGATAGACGACGCGATCACGGAACGGCGCAGCCGCGTCGCCGTATGGGATCATGCGACCGGCGTGCCGCAACTGGCAAGCGCGATGGGCAGCTATGGAAAATCCGATGCTCCCGCATTCGCCGCAGATTTCTCCGCCGACGGCAAGTGGCTGGCCTTTGTCGGCGGAGAAAGCAAGACCGTCGACGTCGATCCGCTATTCGATAAGCGGCAAGGACGCGACGCCTACTACCGGGCGCCGTTGCAACTGCGCTTTCCGGAGCGTCTGTACAGCGTCGCGTTCGCGCCCTACTCCGCGTCCATCCTGGCGGTTGGCGGCAGCCGCACGCTGTCGTTAATCGATTTAAACAACACCAGGCCCCTGCCGACGCAGGCCTTCGACATCGTTCCGCGCGGCTCCGCCGGCGCCGGCGGCTGGAGCCATGTGGCGCTGTCGGCCGACGGCCACACCGTCGCACTCGGCTCGTCGCACCAGGTCGCGTTACAGATTGCGCAGGACGCCACGCTTCACGGCTACGCCAAACAAACGCCTTTTGAGGTGCGCACCGCCAGCTTGACAGCGCTGGCGATGAATCGCAGCGGCACGCTGATCGCCACCGCCGGCCAGGCCGGCGAGAAAATCATGCTGTGGAACCGCGCCGGCCAGCTGCTGGCGCAATTGCCGGGGAGCGCCGAAAAATCGGCGCGCTATCGGCTGGCATTCCATCCCGACCCGCGCCGCGCGACGCTGGCGGTGGCGGCCGGCCATACTCTCTCGCTGTACGACGTCGGCGTACCGCGCCAGCCGCGCTTGCTCGACAGCGTCGCCGTAGACCAGCAGGCCAAGATACAGCAACTGGCGTTCAACCCGCTGGGCACCCAGCTGGCCACGATCAGCGGCGAGATCAGCCTGACCTTCTGGAGCGTCAGCGCCCAGGGCAAGATACAGCGGGCGGCCAACACCGGTCCGCAACAGATACCGGCACTGCTCGTCTCGGCGCTCGCCTATGCGCCGGACGGCAGCCATGTCGCACTGGGCACCACCGAACACGATATTTTCATCGTCGATGTCGCGACCGGCGCACGGCAGCCGCTGGACCAGTTGCATGAAGTCGATATCAGCGCGCTGGCGTTCAGCGGCGGCGCCCGGCCTGTGATGCTGTCGTCCGACCGCGATGGCCGCATCATGCTGTGGGATGCCGCCAGCCTGCCTTATCGCAGGCTGGGCCGCACGCTGACGGGCAAAGCGGCGGCACTGCCGGTGGCGCTGTCTGAAAATGGCGAACTGATTGTCACCGGCGGCGAGCTGCCGCAACTGTGGGACTTGAGGATGAGTTCGCTAGTCAGGCTCGCCTGCGGCATCGTCAGGCGCGAGGCGCTGGCGCCAGACGGCGCGGCGCCCAACGCTCCCTATAAGTCCTGCAAGCAATGAACACGCTTCAGGCACCGGTCCCGGCGCTCCGCTGCGCGCCCAATGGCGTCAATGGCGCCAGCGGCCGCTATATCGAGGCGGCCCTGGCGCCGGAGCAGCTTTCCGCCCTCGCGCTCGGCCTCCCCGCGCATCCTGCGGCATGCGGCGCCAGGCATAAGCTGGCGCAGGCAGAACCCCATCTGGCGCCTGGCTACGGGATCGATGCCGAACAACTGGCGCAGGCCGGCTGGGGAGTGCTGTTCCACAGCGCCGCCGAACCCGGCATCCACGCTGCACTGGCGCCGTTGCTGAATTGGCGCCAAGCCCAGGCCAACCAGCACAAGCCCTGCTATCGGGAATACCGCGCCAGCCGGGGATATCGGCCCGGCATGTCCTGCGACGACTTTTTAATCGAGAATGACAGTGCGCCGGGACAGGCGCCCAATCCGCTGCGCTTGCCCTATTATGTGCTGCTGGTCGGCACGCCGCATCAGATTCCTTTTTCTTTCCAGCATCAACTGGGGGTGCAATATGCGGTAGGGCGCATCGCCTTCGATACATTGGAGCAATAGGCCAATTACGCCCGCAGCGTCGTCGATGCGGAACAGGGCAAGCTGCGGCGGGCACGCCGGGTCGCGCTCTTCGCCCCCGCCAATCCCGACGACGAGGCGACCGCCTTGTCGCTTGAACATCTGGCGCGCCCCTTGTCCAGCGCCTTGTCCAGCGCTTGCGCCACGCGCCGGACGCCAGGCTGGTCGCTGGATAGCCATCTGGGCAACGATGCGGACAAGGCATGCCTGGCCGGCCTGATCGGCAGCCGGCGCGATCCGGCGCTGCTGCTCACCGCCAGCCACGGCGTCGGCTTCCCGGCCGGCGACGCACGCCAGGCCAGCTGCCAGGGCGCGCTGCTTTGCCAGGATTGGCCCGGCCCACTGGCGCACGCCGGCGCCTTGCCGCCGGCGTTCTTCTTTTCCGGCGAAGACGCGCGCCGCGGGCCTAGTCCGGCCGGCCTGGTCAGCCTGCATTTTGCCTGCTACAGCGCCGGCACGCCGCAATTCGACAACTTTGCGGCGGGCACGCGGCAAGCCCCGCGCCGGATTGCCGCCGCGCCGATGCTGGCGCCGCTGGCGCAGCAACTGCTGGGACATGCCGGCGGCGGCGCGCTGGCCTTCATCGGCCATGTCGACCGGGCCTGGGGTTATTCCTTCATGTGGCCGGGAGCCAAGGCGGCACAGATCGGCATGTTCGAAGACCTGCTGTGCAGCCTGATGGATGGTTATACCGTCGGCCATGCGATGGATATTTTCGGCCTGCGCCATGCCGTGCTGGCGGCAGGATTGACCGAGGAGCTGGGACGTATCCGCAACGGCAGGAAAATCGACCATGCGCGGATAGCCGGCATGTGGACCGCGCTCAACGACGCGCGCAATTACGTCATCGTCGGCGATCCCGCGGTACGGCTGGCCGCCCTCGCCTGACGCGGTGACATGAAATGATGGCATGACCAGCCAGGCGAGGCAATGATGGCAGAGACAGGCACGGGATTGGCGCTATCGGGCGGCGGGTTTCGCGCCGCGCTGTTCAATCTGGGTTCGCTGTGGCGGCTCAACGAACTCGGCATGCTGTCGTCGGTCAAGCGCATCACCAGCGTGTCGGGCGGATCGATCACCAACGCCGTGTTGGCGCTGCACTGGCCGGAATTGCACTTCAGCGGCGGTATCGCGGACAATTTCAGTACCGTCGTGGCGCAACCGCTGATGCGCTTTTGCCTGAAGGGTATCGACATATCGGCTGGCTTGAGCGGCCTGTTTTCACCGCGCAGCGGCATAGGCGGACAACTCGAGGCCAGATACCGGCAAGGGCTGTTTGGCGCCGCGACACTGCAAGACTTGCCGGACGAAAGCAGAAATCCCGCCTTTGTCTTCTACGCAACCAGCCTGCAAACCGGCGCCAGCGTGCGCATGTCGCGCAAATACCTGGCCGACTACAAGCTCGGCATGCTGGACTTGCCGGCGCTGCCGCTGGCCCGCGTGGTTGCCGCGTCCAGCGGTTTCCCGCCATGGCTGTCGCCGGTCTATATCGACACCGATCCGTGCCAATGGCGCATCACGCAAGGCGCGCTGCGATCCGGCGATCCCGCTTTGCGCCGGCGCATGGTGCTGACCGATGGTGGCGTTTACGACAATATGGGACTGGAATCGGTATGGCGCCGCTACGACACCGTGCTGGTCAGCGACGCCGGAAAACCGTTCGCCATCAACCCCACGCCATCGTCGTCATGGCCGCGGCAATTGCTGCGGGTACTCGATATCTGTACCGAACAGCAGCGCGCGCTGCGCAAACGCCAGTTGCTGGGCGAATTGCACAATGGCGTGCGCAAAGGAGCGTACTGGGGCATCGCCAGCGCCATCGGCAACTACGGGCTGGCCGACCCGATGAGCCAGGATAGCGCGCGTTCACGGCAACTGGCCGGCATACGCACCCGGCTCAACCGATTTTCCGAGGAAGAACAAGGCATGCTGGTCAACTGGGGCTATGCGCTGGCCGATGCGGCGCTGCGGCGCCACCTGGCTCGCGGTTCAAAGGCGGGAGCCTGGCCGTTTCCGCAGTTTGCGCTGTGAACCATGGCAGCCATGTTCCGCATCGAATTTCTCGCTGCGCGCCACGGCGATTGTGTGTGGATAGAATATGGCGACCCCGCGCATCCCCACCGCATCCTGATCGACGGCGGACCTGCCTTTGCCTACCAGGCGCTAAGGCGGCGCGTGAACCGCCTGCCGCGGGGACAACGGCGCATCGACCTGCTGATCGCCACGCATATTGATGGCGATCATATCGAAGGCATCATCAAGCTGCTGCGCGACCGGGAGCTGCAACTGTCGGTCAGCGACATCTGGTACAACGGCCTGCATCAATTAAGCGGCGCGGCGACCTCCGGCCAACGGCTGGCGCAGCAAAGTTACGGGGTCGTGCAGGGAGAATATCTGAGTGCCTTGATACGCGCCCGCAACATCGCGTGGAATCGCCCTTTTAACGGCGGCCCGGTGATGGCGGCGCCGGGCCCGCTGCCGCCGCTGGTCCTGCCAGGCGAGGCCAGCGCCGTCATCCTGTCGCCGGCCGCGCCGCAACTGCGGCGCTTGCGCCTGAACTGGGACCAGGAATTGCTACGCGCCGGACTCGCTCCCGACAGCACCGAAGCAGACATGCAGCGCCTGGCGGCCATCAGGCGGCTCGCCGTTCCCAGCTTTGCCAGCGGCGCCGCGCTGGATGTCGAGGCGCTGGCCGCGCAGCCATTCAGCGCCGACCGCGCGCCCGCCAATGGCAGCAGCATCGGCCTGCTGCTCGAATACGGCGCGATTCGCTGCCTGCTGCCGGGCGATGCGCATCCGCAAGTCATCGAAGCCGCGCTCAAGCGCTTGCCGGGGATGCGGCAGCAAGCCAGGCTGCCGCTCGACCTGGTCAAGCTGCCCCATCATGGCAGCCGCGGCAATATCAGCCCCGCGCTGCTGCATCGCCTGTGCTGTCAACGTTATATCATTTCCAGCGACGGCAGTTACTTCAACCATCCCGATGCCGAGGCGATCGCCCGCGTCATCGTGCACGCGCCACGGCCGCTGGAGCTGCTGTTCAACTACCGCTGCGCGCGGACTGCGCCCTGGGATCAGCCGGAGTTGAAGGCGCGCTACGATTTTTCGACCCGCTACCCGGAACAAGCGGACGCCGGCATCAGTATTGAATTCACGCCTTGAGGAGCGCGCGCCACGCTTGCCACAAAACCTTTTATGGAGTATAAATAATCCATAAAAGGAGTGATGATGAATCTAGCCTACGCCTACCCCAAAAGCCGCTTTGAACCGGCCGTGCTGGTCGATCTGAACGCCAGGGCCGAGCGCGAGCGCTTGTCGAAATCCGCGCTGAAAGGCTTTTTCAAGCTGATCGCCGCCTGGAAGCTGCGCGACGAAGACGCCCGCGAATTGCTCGGCGGCTTGTCCAGCAGCGCGTTTTATGAGTGGAAAAAGAATCCCGACCGTATCCTGGAAGTCGACCGCATCACGCGCATTTCCTATCTGCTCGGCATTTACAAGGCATTGCACATCCTCTACGGCGACCAACTGGCCGATGAGTGGGTCAGCCTGCCGAACAAGAACCAGATTTTCGGCGGCCGCACGCCGCTGTCGCAGATGCTGGCCGGCGGCTTGCTGGCGATGCAAACCGTGCGCAAGCTGCTCGACGCCCGCCGCGGAGGGCTGTGACCTTGGCCGGCCCCGCCCTGCCGCCGCTCTCCGCGCTGCGCCAGTTCGACACCTGCCGGCTGCTACCCTCGCGTTTCGCCGACATGGAAGACTCGGTGCTGGCCCCGCTGTCCGACGATGCCGACCACCTGGGCGAGCTGTTCGAGCTCGATAACGCCACCAACGACCGCCTGATCGCCGAACACGGCGGCGCACCCGGCATCGGCGTCGATGAACTGGTGTTCGGCGTGCCGAACTTCCGCATCATCAACGCCGCCTACACGTATGCGCGGCCGGAAGGCAGCCGTTTCAACGATGGCGAACGCGGCGCATGGTATTGCGCATTCGACAGCGATACCGCGCTGGCTGAAATCGTGTTCCATAAAACCGTCGAATACATGGAAATCGGCCGTTTCGACGATAGCGTCAATTACCAGGCGCTGCTGGCCGACTTCAACGCCAGCTTCCACGATGTGCGCGGCTTGCCGCGCTTCGGCAATTGCCTGGACCCGGCCAGCTATATCCACTCGCAGCAGCTGGCCAAGCACCTGCTCGACGCCGGTTCGATGGGCCTGATTTTCCCCAGCGTGCGGCGGGCCGGCGGCATCAACCTGGCCTGTTTCCGGCCGGCCCTGGTCGGCAATGTTCGCAAAGGACAGGCCTATCGGTTAACATGGGCGGGTACGCCGCTGCCGGCAATAGCGTTGATCTGAGCGGCAGCGGCTTTTTTAATCATGTCATCCGAACACCATCATGCACACCAAACCTGAAAACGATACCGAACTGCGCGCCAAAGTCAATAGCGAAACCGCGCGCCTGCCCTGGAGCGAGCTGGAAAAACACTTCGCGCAAGGCAACGTGGTGTTTGTCGCCGACGAGCTCGACCTGGTCGACGTCGCGGTACGCATTTCACACGACGACAAGGCCAGCATCGTGCAATGGATGGCCGACGGCAAGGTGATGAAGGTATCCGATCAGCAGGCCCTGCACTGGCAGGCGGCCGACGCCAGCCTGTGGGCGGTGGTGGTCAGCCCGTTCATCCTGGTCCAGCAGGAAAAGCGCGTGACGCACTGATCAGCGCAATATGGCGCAGCGCCGGCAACAAAATCCACTTGCCAGGCAGGCCGGCACAAGCTCCCCTCCCTCCTTGCACGTGCCCGGACCGCGGTCCATGCGCGCCAGTCCGCCAGACGGACAATATACCGCCGCAATCCGGCAAACTGATCTTGCGCAAGCCACCCAACTGTGCCAGTGCTAAGGTTGATTGACAGTGCCAGGCGCGCGCGGCATTGCAGATGTCTTCACACATCGCATTTGTGAGATTTCGGCAGTGCAAGGCGCGCGGCATTGCAACCATCCACGCCGCATGGAGGAAATCGTGAAGTCCACCCATTTGCATTACCTGGGCCTGTGCCTGCTGACCGGCGGGCTGCTGGCCGGCTGCACCAACCTGGCGCCGGTGCGCACGTTCGCCGACCAGACCAAGAAAATGTCCGGCGCATTCGACCCGATGCTGGACGCCACCGTGAATAGTTGCACGGAAAAAATCAAGCGCAAAAAACTGATCGCCGGCGAACGCTACGACCCGCAAGAGGCCGACAACACGGCGCGCTCGTCCTGTGCCAGCCTGGACCGTAACAACAAGGTCATGGCCACGCTGAACGATTTACTGGCCCAATACGCCGACACGCTGGCGGCGCTGGCGGACGACAGGCTGCCCAACTATCAAACCGAATTCGACAGCCTGGGCGCCTCGCTGGGCGGCATCGCCAACAGCGAGTCGGGCGCGCCCTTGTTCGACGGCGACAAACTGGGCAAGGTGATGTCGCTGACCGCGCGCCTGAGCAGCGCCCTGACCGCCAACCTGGAAAAAGCAGGCATCCGCGACTTGCTCAACGAAGAAGACTCGATCAAGGTGATCACCAATGGCTTGAAGGAATATGCACAGGCCAATTACCGCGCCAGCCTGAATGACGAAGCCGGCGACATCGGCAAGCTGCGCATGCGGCTGGACCAGCTGGCGGTCAAGGAACCGCTGGCCAGCAATTACGCCAAGAGCATGCTGTTCATCGAAGAACACCAATTGGGCGCGCGCGCAAAAATCGTCGACGCCTACGTGGCCTCGGTCGATGAATTGCAAAAGACCATAGCCGAACTGCGCCTGAAACAAAACCAGCCCGACGATCCCGGCTTGAAACGGCAATTGGCCAATTTTTCAAAAGCCGTCGACAAGCTGCGCAAGCAAGCGGTTTTTTATAACAATGTACAGTAACAGGAGAATCTGATGGCCATCCCTACCCATACCGTACTGGACAAGGAAGAATCCTATGCGCTGGCCAACCTGCTGGCGCAGGCGTCAAGCCAGATCCTGGAATTGCGCATCCGCCAGCATGACAAGCTGACCTTGCAACAGCGCATCGACCTGGAAGGATATGAAGACCAGCTGGACCACGTGGCCTCGCTATTGCGCGCCTATGGCATCGTGCTGATCGCGGAAGGAGCGGAAGCGGCGATGCAAGGCGTCAGCGGCGCCATCGAGCACGCCAGACAGACCATCATGCGCATCGACCACATCAAGCAGGCAATCTCCGCCGCGGCGGCGCTGGTCGGCCTGGGCACGGCGCTGCTGGCGCGCGATCCGCAGGGCATCCTCGACGCGGTGCAAGGCTTGCACGCGATACAGGCTGCGGATCAGGCCGCGCCGGCGCCGTAAGCAGGACCCGTCGATCAAGGCGTGGCTTGCGGCCAGGCTTTATTTCGACAGATCGATGCTGTACAGCGCAAACCCCTTGCCGGCGCCATCGTCGGCTTGCGACATCGTCACATTGCGCAAGCCGGCCGCCTTGGCTAGATCGCCCATGTTCGGCGCCGAATGGAACACCACCGGCCCCTTGGTGGCCACCCTGGCGAACGACCAGCTGCGGCTGGAACCGTTGGCGGCCCGGCTCAGCGTCCTGGCCGCCGCGATATAGGCGATCAGCAATTCGCGATTATTGTCCGGCGACGCCAGAATAGTCTTGCTGCCGTCCAGGCCAGGGAAATTGCCGCCGCCGCTGGCGCGGTAATTATTGGTCGCGACCAGGAATTGCTGCGTTGCGGCCACCGGCTGGCCCCGGTACGTCAAATCCTTGATGCGCCGGCCCGGCGCCTGCGTAACGTCGATGACATAAGCGACATCCTGGCTGGTGATGGTATCGAAGTTATAGCTTGGGTAGGCCGTATTGATCAATTCCTGCGGCCCGGTTTTCGCTGGATCGATGGTATTAAACCGCTCGGCCGAACGTTCCAGCCACGCCTTCACTTCGGCCCCGCTCAGCTTGACGCCGTACAGCGAATTCGGATACAGGTACAAATCGGCGGCATTGTTCAGCGCCAGATTGCCCTCCTTGACGTCGGTATAGTCGCCGACGCCGGCCGAACCGCTCTTGAACGGCGACGACATCGACAGCACCGGCAAGCCGGCGTATTGCGGCAGGTTGGCCTTGACATAGCTGGCCAGGTAATCGCGCTGCGCCTGGTTCACCACCTGGATCGCGCTGACGTCGCCGACGTCGGCGAAATACGAGCTCATGCGAAAATCGGTCTTGCCGATCGGCGTTTGCACATAGCGGATGGTGGCCGCGTGCTCTGCCGCGACCAGCGCGGCGATGCGTGGATCCGGCGCGACATAACTCTTGTCGGGATTCTGGATGCTGCGCGCCTCGACCGTGGTCTTATTCCTGTCGACCGCCCACGCCTTGCCGTCGAACGTCAGGTGCAAGCCGATCACGCCCAAATGCTTGCCCCACAAATTGGCCATCACGGTCGGCACGCCGTTGACCAGGCCCCTGGCCTTGTCCACGCCCGGCAAATCGAATTGCGGGACGGTGCTGGCCGGATTCGGGAATACCTGGTGCGAATGGCCGATCAGCATCGCGTCGATGCCCGGCACTTGCGACAAATAATAGCTGCCGTTTTCCATCGTCGGCGAATACGGGCTGCCATCCAGGCCGCCGTGCGAAATGGCGACGATCAGGTCGGCGCCCTTGCTGCGCATCTCGGGCAGGTATTTTTGCGCGGTTTCGCGCACGCCTTCGGTATAGATATTCCCGGCCAGCCAGCGCTTGTCCCACGCCAGGATGGTCGGGGTGGTAAAACCGATGATGCCGACCTTGATGGTGGCCGTCAGCGGCTGGCCGTCCGGGCCGGTGGCGCTGACCTGCTTGTCGATGATGCGGTACGGCGCAAACAGCGGCTGGCGCGTCTTGACGCTGTAGACGTTGGCCAGCACTTGCGGAAAATCCGGTCCGGCGCAGCGCGGCTTCGATCCATCGACGCCGCCGACCTGGAACTGGCTGCCGGTGACCTGGCTCAAATACGCCAGGCCGTAATTGAATTCATGGTTGCCGATGCCGCCGCCATCGGCTTTCAGCAGATTCAGCGCCTTGTAGACCGCCAGCGGCTGGTCGCAGCGCACCGGCTGCACCAGCGCCTGGTAATCGGCCAGCGCGGTGCCCTGGATGGTGTCGCCGTTATCGAGCAGCAGATTATTGGCGTACTGCGCGCGCGCCTGGGCGATCAGCGTGGCGGTGCGTTCCAGACCGATAGCCGGTTCCGGCGCGAGCTTGTAATAATCGTAGCTGAGCACATTGCCGTGCAAGTCGGTGGTTTCCAGCAGCGCCAGCGTGGCGCTGGTTCCGGCCGGCGTGCTCTGCGCCGCCGGCGGCAAGGCGCCGCAGCCGGCCAATAGCAAGGGAAATAACAGGAAACCTCGGGATGGGCGCATGGTCAGGTCCGGTAGAGTCGATATCGACAGCATCATACGGCAGGCCGGCGCGCGCCATCAAGCGCCAGGTCAAGCGCCCGGAAAGCCGGGCGCGCGGCCCGGCGCCGCAATTGGGCGGGAAATTTGGACGTTTGCACAACAAAATCCGCCGTTTAAGGCACTGGATTGCACCTGATCCGTGCGCCGGCCATCGGAATTGCCCCGCGCTCGCGTATAATCCGGGGTTTGATTTCACCATAGAAGACCAGAATATCATGGAAGCCGAACGTATCAACTCCCTGTCCGCCCTGCTCGCCGATCTGACGACCCGCGAAGCCGAACTTCGGAGGTATCTTTGACTTCACTGTCAAGTCGGAGAAACTAGAGCAAGTCAATGAAGAGCTGGAAGATCCTACCGTCTGGAACGATCCGAAGCGCGCCCAGGACCTGGGCAAAGAGAAAAAATCGCTGGAAGCCGTGGTTTTCACGCTGACCAAGGCCGACGCCGACCTGCGCGACATGGGCGACCTGTTCGCCATGGCCCGCGAAGAGCAGGACGACGACACGCTGGAAGCGCTGATCACCGACGTCGAAGACATCCGCAGCGTCATCGAAGGCATGGAATTCCGCCGCATGTTCAACAATCCGATGGATGGCAACAACTGCTTCATCGATATCCAGGCCGGCGCCGGCGGTACCGAAGCCCAGGACTGGGCCTCGATGCTGCTGCGTCAATACCTGCGCTATTGCGAACGCAAGGGCTTCAAGGTCGAGATCCTGGAACAGTCCGAGGGTGAAGTCGCCGGCATCAAGACCGCCACGCTGAAGGTCGAGGGCGATTACGCCTATGGCTTCCTGCGCACCGAAACCGGGGTCCACCGCCTGGTGCGCAAGTCGCCGTTCGACTCGGCCAACGGCCGCCATACCTCGTTCACCAGCCTGTTCGTCTATCCGGAAGTCGACGATTCGATCGAGATCGACGTCAACCCGGCCGATATCCGGGTCGATACCTACCGCGCCTCCGGCGCCGGCGGCCAGCACATCAATAAAACCGACTCCGCGGTGCGCATGACCCACGCCCCGACCGGCATCGTGGTGCAGTGCCAGAACGACCGTTCGCAGCACCGCAACCGCGCCGAAGCGATGGAAATGCTGAAAGCGAAACTGTACGAACATGAGCTGCGCAAGCGCATGAGCGAACAGCAAAAGCTGGAAGACTCGAAGACCGACGTCGGCTGGGGCCACCAGATCCGTTCCTACGTGCTGGACCAGTCGCGCATCAAGGATTTGCGCACCGGTTTCGAAACCGGCAACACCAAGGGCGTGCTGGACGGCGATATCGACGAATTCATTTCCGCCTCGCTGAAACAGGGCGTGTAACAGATCTGCTCCGGGCGCTGTTCGCCGCGGCGCCGGCCATGCTTTAACACTGCGCCTTCAAAGCGCGCATTAAAATTGATTCAATCACCAAAGACAGACCCCATCATGACCACGGAAAACCAAGAACACGCCGCAGCACCCGATGAAAACAAAATCATCGCCGAGCGCCGCGCCAAGCTCTCCGCCTTGCGCGAACAAGGCGTCGCCTTCCCTAACGATTTCCGTCCTGAACACAAGGCCGCCGACCTGCACGCGCAGTACGACGCCAAGACCCGCGAAGAACTCGAAGCGGCGCCCGTCAGCGTGGTGCTGGCCGGCCGCATGATGCTGAAACGCGAAGCCGGCAAGAAAGCCGCCTTCGCCACGCTGCAAGACGCGTCCGGCCCGAAAGCCGACGGCCGCATCCAGATCTACGCCACGCTGGACCTGACCGGCGAAGCCGCGATGGCCGCGCTGCACCACTACGACCTGGGCGACATCCTGGGCGTGACCGGCACGCTGTTCAAGACCAAGACCGACGAACTGACCATCAAGGTCACCGAGCTGCGCCTGATCACCAAGTCGCTGCGTCCGCTGCCCGACAAATTCCACGGCCTGGCCGACCAGGAAACCAAGTACCGCCAGCGCTACGTCGACCTGATCATGAGCGAAGAAACGCGGCGCACCTTCAAGGCGCGCACCGCGGCGATTTCGTCGATCCGCCGCTTCATGGAAAAGAATGACTTCATGGAAGTCGAAACGCCGATGCTGCACACCATCCCCGGCGGCGCGGCGGCCAAGCCTTTCATCACCCACCACAATGCGCTGGACATGCAAATGTTCCTGCGCATCGCGCCCGAGCTGTACCTGAAGCGCCTGGTGGTCGGCGGCTTCGACCGCGTGTTCGAGATCAACCGCAACTTCCGCAACGAAGGCGTGTCGATCCGTCACAATCCTGAATTCACGATGATGGAATTCTACGCGGCCTACACCGACTACAAATGGCTGATGGACTTCACCGAAGCCGTCATCCGCCAGGCCGCGATCGACGCTCACGGCACCGCCACGCTGACCTACGGCGGCCGCGAGCTGGACCTGGCCAAGCCGTTCCACCGCCTGACCATCGTCGGCGCGATCAATAAATATGCTCCGCACTACAGCAACGAGCAATTGCAAGACGCCGAATTCATCAAGGCGGAATTGAAGAAGTTCGGCGTCAAGCCGTTCGCCAGCGCCGGCCTGGGCGCGCTGCAACTGGCGCTGTTCGAAGAAACCGCCGAGGCGCAGCTGTGGGAACCGACCTACATCATCGACTACCCGGTCGAAGTGTCGCCGCTGGCGCGCGCCTCCGACACGGTGGCCGGCATCACCGAACGCTTCGAACTGTTCATGGTCGGCCGCGAAATCGCCAACGGCTTCTCCGAGTTGAACGACGCCGAAGACCAGTCGGCGCGCTTCCTGGCGCAAGTGGCGGCCAAGGACGCCGGCGATGAAGAGGCGATGTTCTACGACGCCGACTACATCCGCGCGCTGGAATACGGCATGCCGCCGGCCGGCGGTTGCGGCATCGGCATCGACCGTTTGATGATGATCATCACCGACTCGCCGAACATCCGCGACGTGCTGCTGTTCCCGCACCTGCGCCGCGAAGAGTAAGCCGCAAGGCGAACTGAAGCGACGTAAAAAAGCCTCCCGGCTCGATCAGAACCGGGAGGCTTTTTTCATCGGCGAACCGAGATTACTGGATCACCCGGTAGCACGGCGTGTACGCCTTGCCGGCCAGTTTCATGCGGTGCTGCGCGACGAACGAGGCCAGCAGCGCATCCATCGGTCCCATGATCGCGGCGTCGCCGTGGATCTCGAAATGGCCGTGCTTTTCGATCGCGCGGATACCTTCATCCTTGACGTTACCGGCCACCACGCCCGAAAACGCGCGCCGTAAATTGGCCGCCAGCAAATGCGTGGCCTGGTTTTTATGCAGGCTCAGGTTGCGCATGTTGTCATGGTTAGGCGCGAACGGCTTCTGGAATTCCTGGTCGATCTTCAGCAGCCAGTTGAAATAATAGGCGTCGCTGTGGGCCTTGCGGAATTCGCGCACTTGCTTGATGCCATCCTGCATTTCACGCGCCACCAGTTCCGGATCGTCGATGATGATCTTGTAGCGCTGCAGCGCTTCCGGTCCCAGCGTGTCGCTGATGAACTGGTTAATCTGGATAAAATATTCGCGCGAGGTTTCCGGCCCGGTGAAAATCAGCGGGAACGGGATATGCGCATTGTCCGGGTGCAGCAAAATGCCGAGGATGTACAGGATCTCTTCGGCGGTGCCGGCGCCGCCCGGGAAGACCACGATGCCGTGACCGACGCGCACGAACGCTTCCAGGCGCTTTTCGATGTCCGGCATGATGACCAGGTCGTTGACGATCGGGTTCGGCGATTCGGCGGCGATGATGCCCGGCTCGGTGATGCCGAGGTAGCGGCCATTGTGCAGCCGCTGCTTGGCGTGGCCGATGGTGGCGCCCTTCATCGGGCCCTTCATCGCGCCCGGGCCGCAGCCGGTGCAGATATCCAGGCCGCGCAAGCCCATCTGGTAGCCGACTTCCTTCGAATAATTGTATTCGGCGCGGTTGATCGAGTGGCCGCCCCAGCACACCACCAGGTTCGGGTTCAGCTGGGTTTGCAGCACATTGGCGTTGCGCAAGATATGAAAGACCGCGTCGGTCACGCCTTCGGTGCTGTGCAAGTCGAATTTCGGGTTGCCGGTGACTTCATCGCTGACAAAGATAATGTCGCGCAGCACGGCAAACAAGTGTTCGTGGATGCCCTTGACCATCTTGCCGTCGACGAAAGCGATCGCCGGCGCGCCCTTGATCTCCAGCTTGATGCCGCGCTCGCGCTGGATGATGCTGATATCGAAGGATTCGTAGCGCTCCAACAATTCCTTGCCATCATCGATGGTGCTGCCGCAATTGAGTACCGCCAATGCGCAATTGCGGAAGGTGTTGTACAAGCCGCCCTGGCTAGTATCGAGCAATTTATTCACTTCAGTCTTGGAGAGCACGTCCAGGCGGCCCTCGGGTGAAACCAGAGTATCGACAACGTCATGTTCCATAGTGCGAAAATCCTTAATAAAAATCGATGCCCGTTTGGAGTTGCAATGCCAATATACGACAAGTCGGCAGTTTTAGGGCCCAGCCCGTCAAAATTGTCATTTAAACAGTAATATTTCGGCCGTATTTTCGGTGGGGCGCACGGTAATGTGGTCAGCAATGCATCGAAAATTTCGTCTGCGGCAATTTGTAGATTAGAATGCGTCCCTATTGGAATTTCAGCGCCTACGGTCATTCACAAGATCGCCCGCCGCGCCGGAGGGTTCCATAGGTTCTTTAATCGACAGACTATAAAAATTTTTCAGGAGAAACCGCATGAGCGGTGCTACTACGCCTACCACCACGGAAGCAGTCATTCCGGAGTTTAAGCAGATCATGGGTCACCCAAGCCCATTGTGGATGTTGTTCATGGCCGAATTCTGGGAACGCTTCGCGTTTTACGGGATACGCTGGGCACTGGTCTTGTATATCGTGGCCCAGTTCCATGGCGGCGATGCCTCCGGCCAGGCGGTCGCCAACCTGACCTACGGTTCCTACCTGGCGCTGGTGTATGCCGGCGCGCTGTTCGGCGGCTATGTCGCCGACCGGGTGATCGGCTATCAGCGCTCGATCCTGATCGGCGCCGTGTTCATGGCGGCCGGCCTGTTCATGATCTCGATCCCGCATCCCGACATCTTCAAGCTCGGCCTGGCGACCATCATCGTCGGCAACGGCATGTTCAAGCCGAACATCTCGACCATGGTCGGCAAACTGTACAAACTGGCCGATACCCGCCGCGACAGCGGTTTCACCATTTTCTACATGGGCATCAATATCGGCGGCTTCCTGGCCCCGATCGCTACCCAGTTGCTGGCGGAAGCCGTGTTCGGCACCGAATCCATGCCTTCATACAAGATGGTATTCATTTCGGCAGGCTTCGGCATGCTGGTCAGCCTGGTATGGTTCGCCATCGGCCGCCGTTCGCTGAAAGGCATCGGCGCCGCCGCGCCGCAAGCGCAAGGCTACTCGCGCGTCATCTACGTCGCTGTCGGCGCCTTGTTCGTGATCCCGGTGATGTACTTCCTGCTGGCCGTCGGCGCGGAAAGACTGCAAGCGGTATTGACCGTGCTGTTCATCGGCCTGGCCTTGATGCTGATGATCGAAGGTATCAAGAACGGCAAGGTGGCGCGCGACAAGGTCATCGCCATGCTGCTGATCTTCGCCTTCAACATCCTGTTCTGGATGTTCTTCGAACAGGCAGGCAGTTCGTTCACCTTCCTGGCTGAAAACATCGTCAACCGCGACCTGGGCTTCACCATCTTCCCGACCGCGTACTTCCAGAGCGTCAACTCGATCGCCATCATCGCTTTCGCGCCAGTCGTCGCCGCGGTGTGGATCATGCTGGGCCGCCGCAACCTGAACCCGTCGATCCCGCGCAAATTCGGCCTCGGCCTGATCGGCAACGCAGTCGCCTTCGGCCTGCTGATTTTCGCGCTGTCGGACCTGCTCGACGCTCACAACAAGATCCCGTTCTGGACCCTGTTCCTGGTCTACGTGATCCAGTCGATCGGCGAACTGTGCCTGTCCCCGATCGGCTTGTCGATGGTTACCAAACTGGCGCCTACCCGCCTGGTTGGCCTGGGCATGGGCGGCTGGTTCCTGTCGACCGGCATCGGCAACAACCTGTCCGGGATTTTCGCCAGCCACGTCAGCGGCGAAAGCGGCATGTCGGTCACGTCGGCGCTGTCCGGCTATACCTTCGGCTTCTGGTCGCTGCTGGGCGCGGGCGTGGTGCTGTTCCTGATCGCCCCGTTGATCACCAAACTGATGCACGGCGTAAAATAAGCCGCTTGCAAGCGATAAAACGGCGGCCCCAGGGCCGCCGTTTTTGATTGCGCGGGCGCTACAATAGCGCCAACGGCCACGCCAACGGCCACTCCATCAACCACAGCAAAGATTTCCATGTCCAGCCTCTCCGCCACCACGCCCCTCTCCGACGACGAATACGCCGAACTCGACACCCTGCTGGCCGCGCCCGCCCTGGCGGGCCGCGCCATGGATGTGTCGATGCTGGAAGGCTTGCTGACCGCGGTCGCCCTGAGTCCGAATCCGATCGCGCCCGAACAATGGCTGCCGTGGATGTGGGACAAGGCCGCCGGCGCGGCGGCCCCGGAAGCGGGCGATGCCACGCAAGGCGCCAGCGCGCTGGCGCGGCGCCACCACGCCTATATGGTCGAATGGCTGGCAAAGGATCCGGACAGCTTCGAGCCGATCTACGCATGCGGCCCGGAATGGGGCGTGCCGGCCTGGTGCGCGGGTTTTTTGCTGGGCACGGCGCTGGACCAGCCCCAGTGGGCGGCCTTGCATGCCAGCCACCCGCACTACCTGGCGCCGTTCCGGCACCTGGCCGCCGCCTGCGAACTCGATGACGCGGCGGCTGAAGCGGCGATGGATGGCGTGGTGCCCGCCGTGATCGCCATCAACGCGGCCTGGGCCCGCCAGCGCCACCTGAAACAAAACCAGCCAGGCGCCACCGTGCTGCGCGACCTGCCGAAAACCGGCCGCAACGACCCTTGCCACTGCGGCAGCGGCAAGAAGTACAAGAAATGCTGCGCCGATGGCGACAGCGCGGCCGGCTGAGGTATCTACCCCGGCGGAGAATCCCCGCCCCCCCGGCAAAAAAAGCGGGCCTGCCGCGGCATCAAGCCGATGCGCCGCCTTCCAGCGCCACGCGCATCTGCGCCATTTCATCCACCATCCAGGCGCGGAAGCGTTCGATCTTCGGCATGCCGCGCTTGCCGGGATTGACCAGGAAACGATAACCGCCGCCATGCGGCAAGCTGTTGGCCGCGATCAGTTTCAGGCGGCCCTGCAGGATATCCTCGTACACCACCGCATATCCTGACAGCGCCACGCCCTGCCCGGCCACCGCCGATTGCGCCAGCACGCCGGAATGGCTGAAGCGCCGTGAAAAATCATGGCCGGCCGCGGCGACCCGGTTGACGTTCAGGAAACGCAGCCATGCCTCGGTGCTTTGTTCGTACAGCAGCGGCAAATGGGCCAGGTCGGCCAGCGTCAGTTCGCCGCGTCCCGGCGCCAGCAGCGCCGGGCTGTACACCGCCACCAATTGTTCACGGAACAGCAGCGCCGGATCGCCGTCGTCGATCGGGCCGTGGCGGATCGCCACGTCGGTGCTGTCGTCTTCCAGGTTGGCCAGGCTGTCGCTCGAATCGATGCGCAGATCGAGCTCCGGGTACAGCCGCGTAAAACCCGGCATGCGCGGCACCAGCCACTTGATGGCGAAGGAATGGGTGCTGGAAATGCGCAGCGTGTTTTCCTCGCCGCCGCCCTGCAGCGCTTCGACCTTGGCTTGCAAGTCGCGCAGCATGCGGCTGACGGTGAACGCCAGCTCGCGCCCCTTGTCGGTCACGCTGACCTGGCGCGGATGGCGGATGAACAGCGCAAAGCCCAGTTCCTCTTCCAATTGCCTGATTTGCTGGCTGACCGCCGCCGGCGTCTTGTGCAATTCCTGCGCCGCCAATTTAAAACTGCTCCAGCGCGCCGCGCACTCGAAGTCGAGCAGGCCGGACAGGCTGCGCAAGGCCGACAGATTCCGCAACGGCGCACTCATGTCCACCCCATGGATAAGTTTTTCTTGCTCATAAGATCAAAATTTCTCGTTTGATTCAATTCATTCAAGGCTAGAAAATACGCTGCATTCGAAAAGCGGCATTCATGAACAAGAATGCATTAATTGTACATAAGAGTACCCGAGGACAACAGCACTATGAACGACATTTCGCATCTGGCGGTATTGATTGCCGCGGCCAGCCTGATCATCCTGCTGCCCGGCCCCCCCTGGCAACCGATCGCGACCCAGGCCAGGCACTCGCGGCGCCGCGCATGGCGTGCCGCGCTGGCCGTCGCCGTCGGCGACATCAGCGTGATCATTTGCTCGGGCCTGCTGTTTACGCTGATCGCGCTGGAATGGCCGCTGCTGCTGGAAGTGCTCAAGGTCGCGGTCGGCCTGTACATCCTGTATCTCGGCCTGTGCCTGCTCAACTCGCCGGCCTGCGCCGCCGATACGCCGCCGCAAGAAGCGGCGCCGGACGATTTCGCGCTATCGCTGCTGACCGCCTTGCGCCATCCCCGGCCAATGCTGTTCTTCGCCGCGTTTTTCCCGCTCGCGCTGGACCAGGAACCGGTATCGCAGCTGTTCGACTTTTATATACTGGGCGGCCTGTTCGAGTGTCTCAGCCTGCTGTACCACGCTGCGCTGATACTGCTGGCGGCCCGCCTGCATGCGCTGCGCCTGCCGCTGCAGAAAATCGGCGCCTGCTGCCTGATCCTCGGCTCGCTGGCGATCATGTATACCTGAAAACCTGGAACGACTGGCAATACAGGCCGGCCAATCCCCGGAGAATGCGCAAAAATCCCGGTCGAAGCCCCGCGTGGCCGGTAGCAACATCCCGTCCACGGCAAAAAAAACGCCAGAACGAATTCTGGCGTTGTTTACACATCAGGGAAGTTCAGCTTCCCGAGCTTGCGCAATCAGGCTTCTTTTTTCTCGCGCGCGATCCAGTACAGCAGCACGATGATCACCGCATACGGCAGCATCGACAAGGCGTCGGCGCTGAACCCCTGGTAGAACGGGTTGTGATGTTCGGCCCAGCCGTTCATCACCTGGTCGAAATTGGTCAATACGCCAGCGGTGATCGCGATGATGATGCCGGCCAGCGCGCCGCCGGCGATATAGCCGGACGCCAGCAGCACGCCCGAGCTGCGGTCGCCAGCCAGCTGGCGCTCTTCCTCATTGAGCCCGGCGTTCTGCGGCAGCTTGTTGTTGCGGCGGTCGGCCAGCCAGCGGATCAGGCCGCCGACAAAAATCGGCAAGGTCGATGACAGCGGCAGGTACACGCCGACCGAGAACGCCAGCGACGGGATGCCGGCCATTTCCAGCACCACGGCGATCATCACGCCGAACAGCACCAGCGTCCATGGCAGTTGCTGGTCGAGGATGCCCTTGATGATGTACGACATCAGCACGGCCTTCGGCGCATCGTATTTCTTGACTTCCGAACCATCCGGACGCTTGTTGTAATGGCCATTGATGCCCGGATCGACCAGGTAAGCCAGCTTGCCGTCTTGCTGCACCAGGTATTTGCCGGCCGGACCGCCGACGGTGTCGGTTTTTTGCCAGACTTTATAGGTGTTGTGGTCGGTCTCGGCTTGCGGACCTTGCAGTTGCGCGGTGTCGGTCAGCTTCGATGCGTCGATGGCCAGGCCTGGCGCCACTTGCGCGGCCGGCACGTAGACCGTGCTGGCGTCGTTCAGTTTCAGCAGGATCGGGCCAAGTATCAGCGCCGACGACAAGGCGCCGGCCAGGATCGCATACTGCTGCAGGCGCGGGGTGGCGCCGACCAGGTAGCCGGTCTTCAAGTCTTGCGAGGTGGTGCCGGCATTGCTGGCGGCGATACAGACGATGGCGCCGACCGACAAGGCGGTCACATAATAACGCCCGCCAGTCCAGCCCATGATCAAAAAGATCAGGCAGGTGAACAGCAAGGTGGCCACGGCCATGCCGGAAATCGGGTTCGACGACGAGCCGATTTCGCCGGTCAGGCGCGACGAGACGGTGGCGAACAGGAAGCCGAACACCAGGATCAGCAGCGCGCCCAGGATATTCATGTGCAGCGGCGTGGCGGCGGTGATCACGGCGATGATGCCGAGGCAGCCGATGATGACCCATTTCAGTGGAATGTCTTGCTCGGTGCGCAAGGCGGCATTGGCCTTGCTGCCCTTGCCGATGCCGGCCAATCCGGCCGCCAGGCTGTTCCAGATCATCGGCAGCGCGCGCACCAGGCTGATCAAGCCGCCGGTGGCGACCGCGCCGGCGCCGATGTACAGCACGTAGGCGCTGCGGATATCGTCCGGCCCCATGTCCTTGATCAACTGGGTGCCCGGCGACAGCACCACGTTCAGGTGCTCGCCAAAGAATTTGATCATCGGGATCAGCAGCAGATACGACAGCACGCCGCCGGCCGCCATGGTGGCGGCGATGCGCGGGCCGATGATGTAGCCGACGCCCAGCAATTCAGGGGAAATCTCGGCGCCGATCGAACCGGCCTTCAGCGGTGCGCCGAATACGAAGTTCGGGGTGTCTTTCCAGCCCTTCAACGAAATATTGAATACTTTATACAGCAAGCCGACCGCGAAACCGCCAAAAATGATCTTGGCGCGCTTCTTGGCGTCTTTCGCGGCGGCCGAATCGGCTTCCACGCTTTCGCCGGCGGCAATCCGCGATTCGGCGGTGGCGGCGGCTTTCAGCACTTCCGCGCACGCCGTGCCTTCAGGGAACTTGAGTTCCTTGTGCTGATCGACGATCATGGTGCGGCGCATCGGGATCATCATCAGGATGCCCAGCAGGCCGCCCAGGATACCGACCAGCATCACGCGCGAGATTTCCAGGTCGAAGCCGAGGATCAGGATCGCCGGCATCGTCACGCCGAGGCCGAACGCCAGCGATTCGCCGGCCGAACCGGCGGTTTGGGTAATGCTGTTTTCCAGGATGGACGAATCCTTGCCGCCGACCTTCTTGGCCAGGCCGAACAAGGTGATGGCGATGACGGCCACCGGGATCGATGCACTGACCGTCAAGCCGACCTTTAATACCAGGTACAGCGAGGACGCGCCAAACACCATGCCGAGAATGACGCCCATCAGCAAGGCGCGGAAGGTCATCTCGGGCAGCTGCGCCTCGGCCGGTATATACGGCTTGAAGGACGAAGGAGTTGCATCTTTGGACATTGAAGATTCCTTTTTGTTATTGAAATCGAAACTGGAACAGGCTCGGGGCCGGCCCGGTTTCGCGCAGGCGGAACTATCGCACAAGCTGGAATCGATGGAAAGGGCTTTTATGTCCACCCCTGCCATGGCTTGCCATGCCCCCGGCGGCCATGGTTTTAAGGATTCCCGCCGGATCGATAGTCTATAATCGGCGTCACCGTGCCCGGCACGCAACCATGAGACTTCGTTTTGAGCGCTTTTCGATCCAGTTCCCTTTGGCCCTCGGGCCGCACCGCCATGCGCGGCCTGATCGCCATCTTCCTGTGCGGCCTGCTGGCCGCGGCCGCGCTGGCCGCCTATCTGTTCCTGTATCTCCAGCCGCGCCTGCCCGCGCTGGACGTGATCCTCGACTACCAGCCGAAGATCCCGCTGCGCATTTATACGGCGGACCAGGTGCTGATCGGCGAATTCGGCGAGGAACACCGCGAATTCATCCCGATCAAGGATATCCCGGACATGATGAAAAAGTCATTGCTGGCGATCGAAGACACCCGTTTCTACGAACACCACGGCATCGACTACATCCGCGCCTTCGGCGCCGCGCTGTCCAACCTGCGCCACGGTTTCGGCCACGGCGGCGGTTCGACCATCACCATGCAGGTGGCGCGCAATTTCTTCCTGACCCGTGAAAAAGTCGCCTCGCGCAAGCTCAATGAAGTCATGCTGGCCTACAAGATCGAGGCCGCGCTGTCGAAGGACCAGATCCTCGAACTGTATATGAACCAGATTTACCTGGGCCAGCGCTCGTTTGGCTTCGGCGCCGCCGCCCAGACTTATTTCGGCAAGCCGCTGAAGGACTTGTCGATCGCCGAAATGGCGATGCTGGCCGGCCTGCCGCAAAATCCGGCGCGCCACAACCCGGCGGTCAACCCGAAACGCGCGCACCAGCGCCAGCAAGTGGTGCTGAAGCGCCTGCTGGAAGTGGGCGACATCACCGACGCGCAATACCAGAAGGCGCTGAAGGAACCGCTGCGCATCAATAACCGCGGCCAGGAATTCGACACCCACGCCGAATACGTGGCCGAACTGGCGCGCCAGGCGGTCTACGCCAAATACCAGGACGACGCCTACACCAGGGGCATCAGCGTCACCACCACCATCTTGAAGGCCGAGCAGGACGCGGCCTACGAATCGGTGCGCCGCAACGTGCTGGCCTACGACCAGCGCCACGGCTACCGCGGCCCGGAAGCGTTCATCGACTTGCCGTCCGACCCGCAGGAACGCGACGATGCGATCGACGAAGCCTTGCTGAAACGGCCGAACAGCGACCGCTTGATCGCGGCCGTGGTCACCGCCGTCAGCGCCGACAGGGTCACCGTCGAAAGCGGCAGCGGCGACGAAATCGAGATTCGCGGCGACGGCTTGCGCTTCGCCGCGCAAGCGCTGTCGGCCAGCGCCAAGCCGGCCATCAAGCTGCGTCCCGGCGCGGTGATCCGCATCAGCCAGGACGGCAAGAAGAACTGGGCCATCTCGCAAGTGCCGCAAGTGGCGGCGGCCTTCGTCGCGCTCGACGCCAACACCGGCGCCTACCATGCGCTGGTCGGCGGCTTCGATTACAACTTGCAAAAATTTAATCACGTGACGCAGGCGTGGCGCCAGCCCGGTTCGGCGATGAAGCCGTTCATCTATTCGGCGGCGCTGGAAAAAGGCTTTTCGCCGGCCACGCTGATCAACGACGTGCCGCTGGAATTGAACGGCCCTGTCACCGGCGGCAAGGACTGGGCGCCGCAAAACGACGACGGCAAGTTCGAGGGGCCGGTCAGCATGCGCTACGCGCTGGCGCAATCGAAGAACGTGCCGTCGATCCGCATCCTGCGCTCGATCACCATCCCGTATGCCCATGAATTCATTGAAAAATTCGGCTTCGACCAGGCCCGGCAGCCGAACAACCTGACCATGGCGCTGGGCACCGGCTCGGTCACGCCGGTGCAGATGGCCGGCGCCTACGCGCTGTTCGCCAACGGCGGCCACCAGGTCGAACCGTACCTGATCGCGCGCATCACCGACGCCAGGGGCGCGCTGCTGTCAGAAACCAGGCCGCCGGTGGCCGGCGATGAAAAGACCCGCGCGCTGGACAGCCGCAACGCCTACGTGATGGACGGCATGCTGCGCGAAGTGGCCCGTTCCGGCACCGGTTCGGCCACCGCCCGCCTCGGCCGCGGCGACATCGCCGGCAAGACCGGCACCACCAACGACGCGGTCGACGGCTGGTTCGCCGGCTACGGCGGCGGCATCGTCGGCGTGGCGTGGATGGGTTACGACGATCCGAAATCGCTGGGCGGCCGCGAATTCGGCGCCACCGTGGCGGTGCCGATCTGGATCGACTACATGCGCACCGCGCTGGACAAGCGGCCGCAGGTCGAACGCGAAGTGCCGCAGGGGCTGACCCAGGTCGACGGCGAATGGATGTACGACGAATTCATCGAAAGCGGCGCGGTGCGCACGCTGGATATGGACGATGCGCCGGCGGCGCCGGCGCCGGCCGCCACCGATGCGCCGCCCGCCACTACCGCCAATTAAGCGATTCCCCTGTAGGTCGGCTTAGCGCAGCGTAAGCCGACAGAGAGCCGCCAACTGCGCTTGTCGGATTACGCGCGATGCGCTAATCCGGCCTGGCACCGAATATATTATTTGCCGCCCAGACAAGTACGCACCATGCGCACGGTGCTGGTCGCAAAATCGTCGACGTTGACCTTGCCGGCGCGGTACTTCCAGCGTTTGACATACCAGTCCTGGAACAGCGCCAGGCAATGGTCGGCCAGCTGGGTCGCCTCGCCGGCCGGCCGCGGCCGGATTTCCTGTATCGTCGCGGCGATCAATTCCTGCATGCGCAGCTCCGAATGCTTGGCCATGCTGCGCTGCTCGGCTTGCAGCACGCGCGAATCCATGTATACAAAATAAAACCACGGCTGCAGGATTTCCGACAGGTAGATCGAGGCGCGTATCAGCGCTTCCAGGCGGTCCAGCGGCGCTGCGATGTCGCTGAACAGCGAGGGCAGGTCCTGGATCGCGTGATGCACCACGTCCTCGATGATTTCCGCCAGCTGGTCCTTGCTGGCGATATAGCCGTACAGGCCGCCCATCGACAACCCCGTTTCGCGGCACAGGTCGCGCAAGCTCATCGCGCGGAAGCCGACGTCGTTGGCCAGCCGGAACGTCGCGACAAAAATCCGCTCCAGATTTTCCAGCGCCGGCTTGCGGCGCTTGACGCCGATGCGCTGCGCGTTGCGGTCGAGAATGTAGGCCCAGATGGTTTCGCCATTGAGCGGCGTCACTTGCTGGAATTGTTCGAAATCGAAGTTGAATGGGATGGCCAAGGAAGTGTCCGATGCGGCGTGAAGAGACTGCAGATATTGATTTCGGGAACAATTATAGCCCAGGAAAACAACGCATCGGCCCCTTCCTGAAATAAGCCGCCGCTCAGCCCCCTATATGTTGCGACGCGTCATGCTTTTTTAAAATGGCGGTGCTACATTCAAAAAACCGAGCGCTCGTTTTTTTATTTTCACCGTTGGGGCTGGCTTCCAAAAAGAGTGGAAAAAAACGGCGGCGCCGGTATCTGGCACTGCCAGCGTGATGGATGCCCAGGCAATGCCAGATCCACAGCAATCTCATTTCATAACAACCATTATGGAGACAAAATGAAGAATCGCTTCTGGAAATACCTCGCCACCGCACTGCTCGCCATCGCCGCCCTGCCCGCCTCATCGTGGGCGGCCGGCTACACCCAGACCAAATACCCGATCGTGCTGGTGCACGGCTTGCTCGGTTTCGACAAGATCGGTACGGCCGAGTACTTTTACGGCGTGCCGGCGGCGCTGCGCAGCGGCGGCGCCACGGTTTACCTGACTACCGTATCGGCCGCCAACAGCACCGAAGTACGCGGCGAACAATTGCTGACCCAGGTCAGGCAAATCCTGGCCGCCACCGGCGCCGCCAAGGTCAACCTGATCGGCCACAGCCACGGCGGGCCGACCGCCCGTTACGTTGCCTCGGTACGGCCCGACCTGGTCGCGTCGGTCAGCAGCGTGGCCGGCGTCAACAAGGGCTCGAAAGTGGCCGACGTGCTGATCGGCGCGGCGCCCAACGCCGGCAGCGCGGTGCTCAGCGCCGTCGCCGGCCTGGTCAACTTCTTGTCGGGCAACAACGGCTTGCCGCAAAACGCCAGGGCCGCGCTCGACTCGCTGAGTACGGCCGGATCGCTGGCCTTCAACAGGCGCCACCCCGACGGCGTGCCCACTTCGGCCTGCGGCGAAGGCGCTTACCAGGTGCGCGGCGTGTATTACTTTTCATGGAGCGGCGCGCAGCCGCACACCAATGCGCTCGATCCCGCCGATCCGGCGCTGTCGCTGGCCGCGCTGGCCTTCGGCGGCGACAAGAACGACGGCCTGGTCGGCAGTTGCTCCAGCCACCTGGGCCGGGTGATACGCGACGACTATGCGATGAACCACCTGGATGAAGTCAATCACAGCATCGGCATCGTCAACCTGTTTGAAACCAGCCCGGTGACCGTGTACCGCCAGCAAGCCAACCGCCTGCAAGGCCTGGGACTGTAAGGAGACGCCGATGAATACACGCGCAGCCGGGATAGCCGCCGCGCTGCTGCTGGCCGCCGCTGCACTCTATCTCAGTTGGGCCACGCCGCCGGCGCAGCAACAGCAGCGGCCGAAGGCCGAACCCGACCTTTTTGCGTTTGTGCGTTCGATGGACGGCACCCGCCCCGACGGCGACCTCAAGGTGGCCAGCGGCGAGCAACTGGTGGTCGATGCCGAGCTGGGCCATCTGTTCGATTATTACCTGGCCGGCCTCGGCGAAAAAGACCTGGCCGCGATCCGGGCCGAAATCGAACGCGAACTGGAGCGGCGCCTGAAACCCGGGCCGGCGCTGCAAGCCAGGCGGCTGCTGGCCCAGTACCTGGATTACAAGCAGGCGCTGGCCGGCATCGAAGCCGGCTTGCCGCACGCTGCAGATCTGGCGCAGGCGGCGGGCGCCCGGCTGCAAGCGATGCGCCAATTGCGCCTGCATTATTTTACGGCCGAAGAAAGCGCCGGCCTGTTCGGTTCCAGCGACGCCTACGATGAAGATACGCTGGCCCGGCTCGCCATCGGCCAGGATACGCAATTGAGCGAGGCCGGGAAAAGGGACAAGCTGGCGGCGCTGGACCAGCGCATGCCGGCCGCGTTGCGCGCGGAACGCGAGGCGCCGCTGAAGGTGGCGCGGCTGGAAGAGTCGGTGCAGCAATTGCGCGCCCAGGGCGCCGGCGATAATGAAATCTACCGCCTGCGCGCCAGCGCCATCTCGCCGGCAGCGGCGGCGCGGCTGGCCGACCTCGACCGCGAGGAAGCGGCCTGGAACAGCCGCATCGACGCCTATGTGGCGCAAAGAAACAAATTGATGGGACAGCCGGACGGCCAGAACGAAGCGGCGCTGCAGCAATTGCGCGACGCCAGTTTTAATGCCGATGAACAGCGCCGGCTGGGCGCGTATGAATAGAATAGCGCGCCGATCACACAGCTTTAGAACCTATCCCAGAGGGGCGCCAGCAGGGGGCGTATTCATCTACTGGGATAGGCTCTTAGCTCAACTGGCCGATCAGCACGCTGGCCTGTATCAAATCGGCGGTGGTATGGCCCTGGCCGAACTTGGCGTACACCGCCTGCAGCAGGTCGCGCGCCTGGCGCGGCTGGCGGCGCAGCGCCATCACGCGCGCCAGGCTGGTGGCGCAGCGCAATTCCCACGCCAGCGCGCCCTGCTCGCGCGCCAGCCGCAACGCTTGTTCCAGCGCGGCCTGGACTTGCTCGCGGCCGGCCTGGTCGTCCTCGGCCAGCAGCAGCCAACGGCGTTCCGCATCGCGCCGCAACACTTCCGGCGCGCTCCATGGCGAGCGGCCGCCATGCACCCGCTGCAGCACCTGCGGACCGATGACGCCGCTGTGCATGGTGCTCATGATGTCGGCCTGCAAGGGCCAGTGCAGCCGCGCGGCCCATAAGCCATCGAACATGCCGGGCCGATCGGCCGTATCGAGCAGCAATTCATAGGCCAGGCCCCACACGCTCCAGTACCCCAGGCCGTGCCGCGTCGCATGCTGGTTCAGCAAGCCGGCCCAGGTGCGCGCCAGCACGTGCCGGCCGCACCACAGCGCCACCGGGATCGCGCCGAACGCCAGCGCCATGCACAGCGACACGCCGTTGTGCTCGAAACCCAGCGCCACCGCTTCGCAAGCGAGCGCCAGCGCGTCGTCCGGCGTGCCGGTAATCCACAGGCAACGGCTCAAGTTGCCGCGCATGCAGACTTGATGATCGGCCAGCAAGGTGCTGTTATAGGCCAGCCGGCCGCCGCTGTCGGGATGCGCCAGCACAAGGCGCGCCAGCGCGATCGATTGCTCGTGGCGTCCCAGCAAGTGTTCGCTGGAACACATCATGCGCGCGTGCACCAGCATCAGCGCGGTATCGCCGGTTTGCCCGCTCAATTCGCCGAACTGGCGCGCATATTGGCTGGCGGGTTCAAATTCCGCCTGCGCCATGTGGGCGATCCACATGCCGCAGGTCGCTTCGGCCTGGCGCCGCGGGTCGTCCAGCCCGAGCGCCAGCTGGTAGGCGCGCTGGAACGCGGCGTCGGTTTGCGGCGTGGCGCCGCCGGTATGCAGCGACAGGTGCGCCAGCGACGTATGCAGCTGCATTTCGCTGCTGCGGTCGTCGATCGCGTGCTGCGCCATGTGGCGCAGCGCCAGCTCGACCCGCGCGCGGTATTCGTCCATCAGCGACAGTTGGTAAAACAAGGTGCGCGCGGCGATGGTCAGGCCGATCCCCAGCACGGCGTTGCCCGGCGCGCCAAACGCCCAGTCGATCGCCGCCCGCACATCGTCGACATGGCGGCCATAGCAGGAAGTCCACAGCGGCGCCGGCAAGCGCTCCCAGTCGGCATGGATGGTCTGCGCCAGTTCGCCGCAGTGCTCGGCATAACGGCGCGACACTGCCGCGTACAACGGGCTGGCCGCCAATTGCTGCGCGGCATAGGCGCGGGTCGTATCGAGCAAGCGGTAATACACCGTGTCGTCGGAAAATTCGATGCTGACCAGCGACTTGGCGGCTAGGTCGGACACCGCGTCGAACACTTCCCGGCCGGCCACGGCGGCGGCGGATTCCATCCTGAAACTGTTCTTGAACACGCTCAGTACTTGCAATACCGAACGCTCTTCATCGTCCAGCAAGCGATAACTCCAGTCCAGCGTGGCGCGCAGCGTCTGGTGGCGCGCCGGCGCATTGCGCGGGCCGCGCGTCAGCAAACGGAAACAGTCGTTCAACTGGCGGCTCAATTCGTGCAGGCCGAAATGGTCGATGCGGCCGGCCGCCAGTTCCAGCGCCAGCGGAATGCCGTCGAGCTTGCGGCAAATATCGGCCACGATGGCGACATCGGCGTCGCGCAGCACGAAGTTGTCCAGCACGGCGGCGCAGCGCTCGCAAAACAATTGCACCGAAGCATAGTGACGCGCCGCGGCGGCATCCGGCAAGACATTCACCGGCGGCAATTCCAGCGCCTGCAAGCGTTGCAGATGCTCGCTGGCGATGCGCAGCGGTTCGCGGCTGGTGGCGATGATGTGCACCAGCGGCGCGCCTTTCAGCAAGGCGTCGGCCAGCCACGCCGCCGCGTCGATGACGTGTTCGCAGTTATCCAGCACGATCAGCATGTGCCGCTGGCGCAGATGGGCCAGCAGGCCGGGCATCGGATCATGCGCCGGCAGCGCGATGCCGAGCGCGGTGGCCAGCGCCGATGGCACCAGGTGGCCCTCGGCCAGCGGCGCCAGGTCGACGAAACAGATGCCGTCGGCATAGCGCCGCAGCACCCGCCCGGCCAGCGCCACCGCCACGCTGGTCTTGCCGATGCCGCCCGGACCGACGATGCATAGCAGCCGCAATTGCAGCAGGTTGTTGGCCATCGCGGTGATGGTGTCGCTGCGGCCGATCACGCGGGTCAGCAGCACCGGCAAGTTATGTCGCGGCTCGGGCGCGCTGAGCGGGGAAAATTGCTGGCCGATCACTGACAGCGGCGCCAGGAAGCCATAACCGCGCCCCGGTATCGTGGTAATGTAGCGCTGGCCGTCGCGGCCGTCTCCCAAGACCTTGCGCAACGCGGCCAGATGCACCCGCAAGGTGGCGTCGTCGACCACCGAATCGGGCCAGACCACGGCCAGCAATTCATTTTTGTCGACGATTTCACCCGCGCGCTCCAGCAAGATCAGCAGCAAATCCATCGCCCTGCTTCCCAGCCGCAATGCTCGCTCATCTTCCAGCAACAGCCTTTCCACCGGCAGCACTCGAAACGGGCCAAAAGCATAAGCCGGGGCGGTGCTATTCATAATTCTTACATAAAAAATATTAACAAAGCAACTTGCGTTGCACCCAAGCGATTTTAGCGGCGCCGCCCCGGCGGTTTGCCGGCCCGGTACAGGCCAGTGTTACGCCAGTTCGACTTTGCCTTTGAGCAACAGCGGCGTCAGCATGTCGGCGCCGGCCGGTCGTTGCAGATAAAAACCCTGTACCTGATGGCAACCGAGGCGCCGCAAATGCATCAGCTGGTCGGCGTTTTCCACCCCTTCGGCAATCACCGTCAAGCCGAGCCCGCACGCCAGCGAAATGGTGGACGCGACGATCATCGCGTCGCTGGTATCGATCAAGATATCGCGGATGAAGGAACGGTCGATTTTCAAGGCGTGAATCGGCAACATCTTGATATGGCTGAGCCCTGAATAACCGGTGCCGTAATCATCCAGCGAAATTCTTAATCCTGCCTTGCGCAACTGCACCAGCACTTCCTTGGCCTGGGCCAGGTCATCGATGAAGCAACTTTCCGTCACCTCCAGTTCCAGCAAGTCTGGCGGTATAGCGTATTTCTCCAGAGCACACAAGACGCTGTCCAACAACAATTTGTCGCGCAATTGCCTGGCCGACACATTAATCGCCACCGGAAACAGCGGCAGCCCCTGGCCGCGCCAGTGCGCCAATTGGCGGCAGGCGGCCTCTATGGCCCAATTGCCGAGGGCGACGATCAAATCCGACTGTTCGGCCAGCGCGATAAAATCGTTAGGGAATAGCAAGCCATGTTCCGGATGCGCCCAGCGCACCAGCGCTTCCATGCCGGTGATGCCCTGCGTCTGCGCATCGATTTTCAATTGGTAGTGGAAACAGAATTCGTCATCCCTGAGCGCCGCCCTGAAACGGGCCAGCAATTCCAGGCCGCGCAGCGACAGCAGGTTCAGCGACGTATCATGGAAACTGAAGGTGTTGCGGCCGAGCGACTTGGCGTTGTGCATCGCGGCGTCGGCGCAGGACAGCAACTGGTCGAGCTGGTCGCCATCGCGCGGATACACCGCGATGCCGATACTGGCGGTGCACAGCACCTGGTGTGCGCGCACGTGGCAGGGCCGGCCGATGGCCGCCAGCAAGCCGGCCGCGATCTCGGCGATGCGTTCGCGGCTGGCCACGGCGGAGAGCAGGATCACAAATTCATCGCCGCCAAAACGCGCCAGCGTGTCGTGCGCCGGCAGCGCGCCGCGCAAGCGTTCGGCCACCGCCTGCAGCAGCACATCGCCGGCCTGGTGGCCCAGCGTATCATTGACCAGCTTGAACTGATCCATATCGATGCACAGCAGCGCATAATGATCGCGGCTGCGTTTGGCGTGCATCAATTCATTCGCGGCAATCTCGTAAAACAGCAGCCGGTTCGGCATGCCGGTCAAATAATCGTGGCTAGCCATCCGGCAAGCGCGGATCTTTTCATGTTCCAGCTGTTTGATCAGCCCGCTCTTCTCGCCTTCCGACTGGTGCAGCTTCTTATACAGGCGATGGCGGCGCCGCGCGACAATGGCCAGGCCGCTTGAAAACAGCAGCACCATCACCGACGCGGCAAGCGCCTGCAACAGATAACGCCGCCGCGACGGTTGCAGCTCGGCCATGATATCGCCGTGCCGGCGGCTCACCAGTACAGCCAGCGGCTGGTGCGCGATCGCCTTGGCGACCGAGATATCGCCGCCGCGATGCCGATTGCCCGGCGATAGCGGCAGGTCCTGTTGCAACAGTGTGCCGCGCTCCAGCGTGGCCAGCCGCAGGCCCGCGGTATCCAGTATGTCGATGCGGGTGCCGGTATTGCGGCTGATTTCCTGGTACGGTTTTAAAAAATAGGCGAGATCGAGCACCAGCACAAAATAACCGGCCAGCTGTTTTTGACGGTTCAGCAAAGGCGAGATCAACGGCAAGTCGGATGGCCGGCGGCCCTGGCCATGGCCGGGAGCCAGCCACAACGATCTGGCGGCGTACTCCGGCTGGAGCGGACTGTCGGCCAGCGATTCCAGCAGGCCCTGCAATTCAGGTTCGCGGTCGCGCTTGTAGGACGAATACAGTAAATCGAGTTCGCTGTCGAATACGGCCGCGCGCAGATACACCGAGTCGCCGATAAACAGTGAATCGAGCGTGGCCGCGGCCTGGCGTTCGCCATCGAGCAGCGCGGCGCCGATATCGGCATACACCATCGCCGTGTTCAGCGAGCCATCGAGGTAGGAGGCCAGGATGGTGGCGACGTCATTGATGTCGGTGGCGCTGTTTTCCAGCGCCAGCCGCTTTTCATCGGCCATGCGCGTAGCGCTGAACACCCAGATCAGCAATAACAGGAACAGCGCCAGCGATGCGCACAGCGCCGGCAATAGCCGGCCGCTACGCTTAATTCCCGCCCACCATGTTCTTGTCACGCCCCACTGCAAATGGTCAAGCTCCAGCTTAATCATCCACATGATCGGCCGCGGCCACGGGCGCCGCCAGGCGTTTCAACCGGCCGGGCGCGGCCAGCCGCGCCGGCTCCCGGCTTTCTGCGCTGGCTTGGGAAATCTTGAACACGCTGACGATTTCCAGCAGCTTGGCGGCTTCTTCGCGCAAGGACTGCGACGCCGCCGAGCCCTCTTCGACCAGCGCCGCGTTTTGCTGGGTCACCTGGTCCATCTGCACCACCGCCTGGCTGATCTGCTCGATGCCGGCGCCCTGCTCCCGGCTGGCGGTGGTGATGTCGGACACCATCTGGTTGACGCGCTCGACCGCCTGCACCACTTCCTGCATGGTCTTGCCGGCTTGCGTCACCAGCTTGGTGCCGGAATCGACTTGCTGCACAGAATTGTCGATCAAGGCCTTGATTTCCTTGGCCGCCGCGGCGCTGCGCTGCGCCAGCGTGCGCACCTCGCTGGCCACCACCGCAAAACCGCGGCCCTGTTCGCCGGCGCGGGCCGCTTCGACCGCCGCGTTGAGCGCCAGGATATTGGTCTGGAAGGCGATCGAATCGATCACGCCGATAATCTCGGCGATTTGCGCCGACGACGAGCTGATCGACTCCATCGTGACGATCACGTGGCCCACCACGCGGCCGCCTTGCAGCGCGATATCGGACGCCGACACCGCCAGCTGGTTGGCCTGGCCGGCGTTGGCGGCGTTTTGCTGCACCGTCGACGTCAGTTGCTCCATCGCCGACGCGGTTTCTTCCAGCGAACTGGCTTGCTCCTCGGTGCGCGCGGCCAGGTCCAGATTGCCGGCCGCAATCTGGGTCGAGGCGGTGGCGATGGTGTCGGTGCCGGCGCGCACCTGGTTAACGATATTCAGCAGGCTGGCGTTCATCACCGCCAGTGCCTGCAGCAAGATGCCGGTTTCATCGGTGGAGCGGGATTCGAAGCGCAGCGTCAGGTCGCCGGCGGCGACGGTCTGGGCGATCATCACCGCATGTTTCAGCGGACGCACGATGCTGCGCGTGGCCAATACTGCGATGGCGACCGACAGCAAGACCGCCAGCCCGCTCAAGCCGAACATCCAGTCGCGCGCGTTGCTGTATTCCGCACGCACGTCGGCGCCGGACGCTTCCATTAACTGGTCCTGGTAAACAATCAATTCTTCCAGCGCATCCAGATAAGTGTGCTGCAAGGCGCGCACCGATGCCAATAACAGCTTGACCGCCTCTTCTTTCGAACCTTCATGCTCCAGCCGCAATACCTCGTCGCGGCCGACATTAAAGGCGGTGCGCGCGTCCAGCACTGCCTTCAGCAATTCGCGGCCTTTGGCGGAAACGATCATCTGATCCAGCTTTTCCAGGCTGGCCCGGGTATTCTTGCCGGCCTTTTCGATGGCCGCATATTCACCTTCAATTTGCTCCGGATCGCTCATCAGCAATATGCTGCGCGAAGCGCGCGCAATGATATTGACATTTTTGATAACATCGTTAGCCAGCACGGTTTTCGGATATTTATCGTGAATCACATCGTTCATTTGCGTATTCAGCGCGGCAAGCCGCATTACGCCGAGCGTCGCGGTGGCCAGCAGCAATACGGATAACACGCCAAATGAAAGCCCGAGCCGTGCGCCAATTTTCATATTTGCAATACTCATTCCCATCCCCTGATGATTTGCCGTTTATTTTTTTACGCGCCAGCGCCGCTATCGCTTTTGCAGCGCTACGGGATGACAATAAGAGCGTCTAAGTAGGTCGTAATAAATTATTGTGATTTCTGACTTCCATAACCGGCGCCCCGCAAGGCGGCCGGCGAGGCTTGCCCGCTGCTCGCACCGCGTCGCAACGGGCGCCCTCGGCGGGCCCCCTTGCAGCGCATCCGCTTCTATTCTTCATAACTTCACAATCATTTTCCACGACCTACTTAACAAAACGTTCAGGGCAAGGCGCATTGTCGTAGGCAGTACGAATGTACGACAAGGCAATGCAACGCCGCCATGGATGTTGTGCTAGACGCTCTCAGTGCTGTGGAATCAAACACTCCGCCTGGCAGCCTTCTTGCTGGCGCCGCTCGGGCGATAATCGATAATCGATAATCGATACTCAATCTAATCGATACTCAGGCCTACGCCGCGCATGGCGGCCGAGTCGATTCCAGGCTATTGGAATGACACTTGCCACCCTATCGTTTTAAAGAAATTGAAGGCGTCGGATTATTTCAAACGACCTCGCATGCGCGCACCGAGTCAAGCAGTTTGAGTTATCAAGCTTGTGCTGTCGCGTTAACTTTTGCAAAGATTTGCTTACTTGTTTAAACAACCACTGTAAAGCGCTTATTTCGGCGCAGCCATATAACAAGCACCGGCATCAGGCTGCCGGCCATTTCAAGCGCCAGAAAATGTCGCATAGAGTATTTTGGGCGCAGCTTGCTTAACGTTAGCCGGTTTTAGTTACTTAATAAAAACTTTAAAAAACCTTTAAAAGTTTGATTCCTGCTGCGGATACATATTTATCCTTGATTAGCTTAAGATGCTGGTCAGGCAAACTACCCCAGGCATCCCCATGGCATATCCCATCGAGCGCAAACTCGTGATCGGCATCGCATCGAGCGCCTTGTTCGACCTCAGCGCATCGCACCAGGTTTACCTCGACAGCGGCGCCGAGGCCTACCGCCAATACCAGGAAAGCCACCTCGACAACATCCTCGAACGGGGCGTGGCGTTCCCCTTCATCCGGCGCTTCCTCAGCATCAACCGGCATTTCGAGCAGCAGGCGCCGGTCGAAGTCGTGCTGTTTTCGCGCAATTCGCCCGAAACCGGCTTGCGCGTGATGCGCTCGATCGCCCATTACGGTCTGGATATTTCACGCGCGGCATTTGTCACGGGACAATCTCCCTACCCGTATTTACCGGCCTTTAATGCGTCCTTGTTCCTCAGCGCCAACGAGGAAGATGTGCGCAATGCGCTGGCCAACAAGTTTCCGGCCGGACTGGTGCTGCCGTCGCGCACCGAAGACGATGAAGAGGATACCGAGTTGCGGGTGGCGTTCGACTTCGACGGCGTGATCGCCGACGATGAATCCGAGAGTGTGTTCAAGCGCAATAACGACGTCGACGAATTCCATGCCCACGAAACCTTGAACGCCGGCACGCCGCATCGGCCGGGACCGCTGGCCGACCTGTTTCAAAAACTGGCCGGCATGCAGCAGCTGGAACAGCAGCGCCAGCGCGACGATCCCGCTTATAAGAAAGTGTTGCGCATCGCCATCATCACGGCGCGCAATGCGCCGTCGCACGAACGCGTGGTGACCACGCTGAAAAGCTGGGGCGTCGCGGCGGACGAGACCTTCTTCCTGGGAGGAATGGAAAAGGCGCGGGTGCTGGAAGTGTTCAAGCCGCACATCTTTTTCGACGACCAGATCAGCCACCTGAAATCGGCCGGCGGCACCATCCCGATGGTGCATGTGCCGTTCGGTATCGCCAACTTGCTCGCGGCCTGACGACGCGGCAGATAAAAAAAGCGCGCCGCGGACCGCCGGCGCGCCTTTGATTCAACTACAGAAGATTACTGCACCAGCACCGCGTTGTTCTGCGCCGGGTTGACCGTATCGCCCAAGCCGTTGAGGATGTGGGTGATTTCGCCCACGCCGCCCAGCGACACGGTGGTCATATTGTGCATCATCGCGCCGTTCAGGCCGGAGGCCGGCACTTCAAACGCGTTGTGCAGCTTGATGCTTGGATTGACATTGAAGTAGCAATACACGCCCACGCCCCATGCCTGGTGGCTGGTCACATGATCGGCCACCTTGTACGAGGCATAACCGTTGCGGCTGCCATCCATCCACGCATTCTGGTTCGGCACGTCGTACGGCGCTTCGCTCTGGTAGAAATAGACCTTGCCGCGTTCGCCATTCCACAGCGTCTGGTATTTCTGGTAATGCTCGACCGCCAGGCCGTAAATGGTGACATCGGCGCCGTTGACGGTCAGGCCGTTGTCGGCCGGATTGATCGTCCAGCCGTGGTTGACCACGCCCTCTCTGCCATGGTCGGCGCGCCAGATCCACAAATTGTCGCCGATCACGTGGCGGCTGTTGATACGCAGGCTGATGGTGGCCTTGCCTGGCTCGGCACCGCCGACGCGGAAGAAGGTGTCGAACAGCACGGTTGGATTGGCGGCATGGCTGGCGTTGCTGCCGACCGGACCGACATCGAGCAACACCGGCGAATTATTGACGCCGGCATCGAACAGCACGCCGGCGATCGACACGCCATCGACGTCGGCCACGTTCATCGCGGACAAGCCGGTGGTCGGGGTCAGCGTGGCCAGGCCGAGGCCGAGCACCACGGTGTTGGCGTTGTTGACGCGCAGCGTATCGTTCAATTTGTAGATGCCCGGCGTCAGCAGCAGATGCTTGCCTTGGCTCAGCGCCGCGTTGAGGGTGGCGGCGGTGTCGGTATTGGCGCGCGCGATATAAAACTGGCTGATCGGCAGCGACTGGCCAGGACCGACGCCATTGGTCCAGGTGATGCCTTGGCTATTGGTGCGCAGCGCAGGCACGAACACGCTGTAGTTGCCGGCGCCGTCGACCGTCAGGAATGGTTTTTCGCGCACTTGCGGCGTCAGGGCGATCGTCGTGTTCGGCGGGTTGGGGAAAGTCGATGCCGGTGCGTTGACACTGCCGACAAACACCATATTCCATACCGCGCTGACCCAGTTGCCCCATTTCGAGTTACGCGACAGCCATTGCTGCTGGCTTTGCGAATTGACGGTGCCGTCGATCAGCGAATCGGACATGAAGCCGCCGCTCGACCAGCCGCCGTTGTCGGCCAGCGCCAGGTTGCCCTTGATATGCATGCGGCGCATCGGCGCTGCTTGCGACACGGCCCACATGCTGGTGCCGCCGCTTGGTGTCAGCGAAATGTTTTCCACCGAACGCCAGAAGTTTTGCGTCGCATTGCCGCCGAACCAGGATGCGTCGACCTGTATCGTGCCGCCGTTGATGTGGGTGTCGTCCGGGCTCAAGCCCAGGCCCGCCACGTGGGTATAAAAACCGACGTTGACGGCAGTGCTATAGGTGCCCGGCTTGAACAGCAGCGCATAACGTTCGTTGCCGAACTGGTTGGTGCGCTGCTGGCCGTAGACCTGGTCCACTTTCGCCTGGATGGTCGCCGCGCTCATGCTCGGGTCGAAGATCAGCACGTTCGGACCGAAGTCCGGCGCCGCGCCGCCGGCAGCCGGCGTCAGCTGCCATTTCTGCGCCGCGCTGCCATTGCTGGTAAAAATCTGCACGGCGCTGCCGTTGGCGGTTCCCGAGTTGCTTACATGCAATGCCTTGCCGCTGTTTTGATTGATCAGCGTATGCGTGCCATCCGCATTGGCGTTGATTTGCCACTGCTGCGCGCCAGTGCCGTTGCTGGCATAAATGCCGACCGGGCTGGAATCGGGCGTCGCCGCGCCAAGCACGTCGAGCGCCTTGCCGCCGTTCTGGTTCAACAAGGTGTAAGTGCCGTTGGCATTGCTGACGATTTGCCACTGTTGCGCCGCCGTGCCGTTGGCCGTGAAAATCTGCGTCACGGTGCCGTCGGCGGAAGCGCCGCCGGCCGGTTGCAGCGCCTTGCCGCTGTTCGGATTGACCAGCGTGTACACGCCGCCCGGCGTGATCGCGGCCAGCGCCGCATCAGCCTGCTGCGCATTGCTTTGCGCCAGCACTTTCGATCCGCCGCCTCCGCTATCGCTGCCGCCGCACGCGGCAAGCATCCCACCCAGCGCGCAAAACGCCAGGAATTTCCCTATAGTCGTTTTCAAAAAAATGTCTCCTCATCGATGTGAAGTGGATACTGCAATCCCCCCCTGTGCAGGGAGGCTGGTTACCGCCACGGAAGCGACGTGGTCGTCCCGTGAAGATTCTGTGCAATGAAAGACGGCTGGTCGGTATCACCGATGGCTAGTCCGGATTCCGGCCCCATTAAAATGGAACCGCTTCCAATCGTCTGCCAAAAAAAATCCAGCAAGTGGATATGGCGACTGTGACTGGATCGACAACCTGGACCTGCGGCCCAGGCGCCGCAGCATGGTATGCTTGGGCGACAATTATTTTTGTGCTATGTGGCAACTTTACGCCACGAATTTGCGCTTGTCTACCAAATAAATCATTTTTAAAAAACAAGTACACGCCACAGGAAACCATACCCCTGACGAACGCGGCATCGTCACTCAGGGACTATAATGATGATTGTCACGGCGCCGCCGATCCGGCCAGGCGCCTCCCCTGCCCTTTTACCGTGAGTGTCATCGCCTGCATGTCATTTGACTTAAAAAAATCGTTTCCCAAAGCCGGCAGCCGGTTTGTCCTGCCGGCGCTGTACGGCTCGTCCGACGCCCATGCGCTGGCGGCCGCCGCGCTTGAACTGAAATCGCAGGGCCGGATGCTGGCCGTGATCGTCGCCAGCGCCAGCGACGGCCAGCGCCTGCTCGATGAAATCCCGTGGTTCGCGGCCGGCGCCTTGCGCTGCCACTTGCTGCCCGACTGGGAAACCCTGCCCTACGACGCTTTTTCGCCGCACCAGGACCTGGTCTCGGAACGCCTGGCGACGCTGCATGAAGTCCAGAACCGCCACTGCGACGTGCTGATCGTGCCGGCCACCACCGCGCTGGTGCGGCTGGCGCCGCCGTCGTTCCTGGCCGCCTACACCTTCTTTTTCAAGAAGGGCGAAAAGCTCGACGAAGCGCGCCTGAAGTCGCAGCTGACGCTGGCCGGCTACACCCATGTGTCGCAAGTGATGTCGCCCGGCGAATATTCGGTGCGCGGCGGCTTGCTCGACCTGTTCCCGATGGGGTCCGCGCTGCCGTACCGGCTCGACCTGTTCGGCGACACCATCGACACCATCCGTACCTTCGACGCCGACACCCAGCGCTCGCTGTACCCGGTCAACCAGGTGCGCCTGCTGCCGGGCCGCGAATTCCCGATGGATGAAGCGGCGCGCACCACCTTCCGCAGCCGTTGGCGCGAACAGTTCGAAGGCGATCCGTCGCGCTCGGTGGTCTACAAGGACATCAGCAGCGGCATCGCCTCGGCCGGCATCGAATATTATCTGCCGCTGTTTTTCGACGACACCGCCACGCTGTTCGACTACCTGCCGCAAGACGCGGCGCTGGCCCTGGTGGGCGACATCGACCAGGCGATCCGCCGTTTCTGGGTCGACACCCAGTCGCGCTACCGCTTCCTGAAAGCCGACCGCGAGCGCCCGATCCTGGCGCCGGAAGCGCTATTCCTCAGCGACGAGCATTTCTTTGCGCTGGCCAAGCCGTTCGGCCGCTGGGCGATCGCCAAGGATGACCAGGGGATGACGTCGGAATTGTCGGCGCCGGTGCCGAATATCGCCGTCAACCGCCGCGCCGACGACCCGCTGGCCAATTTGCGCGGCTACCTGCTGCAGCCGGGCCGGCGCGTGATGATTTGCGCCGAGTCGAACGGCCGCCGCGAAACCCTGCAACAGTATTTCACCGAATACCAGCTGGACCTGGCCCCGGTCGAAGGCTACGAGGGCTTCGCGCACGCCGATGCCAGGCTGATGCTCGGCGTGGCGCCGCTGCACGCCGGCTTTGAACTGTTCACGCCGGACGGCAACCTGGTCTTCATCACCGAAACCGAGCTGTATGCCGGTTCCGGCCGGCGCGCCGGCAAGAAAAAACAGGAAGGCGCGACCCAGGTCGAATCGATGGTGCGCGACCTGTCGGAGCTGAAGATCGGCGACCCGGTGGTGCACATCAACCACGGCATCGGGCGCTACATGGGCCTGACCAGCATGGACCTGGGCGAAGGCGAGACCGAATTCCTGCACCTGGAATACGCCAAGGACACCAAGCTGTATGTGCCGGTGTCGCAACTGCATGTGATTTCGCGCTATTCGGGCGCCTCGCCGGAAGACGCGCCGCTGCATTCGCTCGGTTCCGGCCAGTGGGAAAAGGCCAAGAAAAAGGCCGCCGACCAGGTGCGCGACACCGCTGCCGAACTGCTCAACCTGTATGCCCGGCGCGCGCTGCGCAAGGGCCACTCGTTCGACTATTCGGCGCACGACTACGAACGTTTCGCCGACAGCTTCGGCTTCGACGAAACCCCGGACCAGGCCGAGGCGATCAACAACGTCATCAAGGACATGACCTCGGGCAAGCCGATGGACCGGCTGGTGTGCGGCGACGTCGGTTTCGGCAAGACCGAAGTGGCCTTGCGGGCCGCCTTCATCGCCGTGATGGGCGGCAAGCAGGTGGCGATCCTGGCGCCGACCACGCTGCTGGCCGAACAGCATGCGCAAACCTTCGCCGACCGCTTCGCCGACTGGCCGGTGCGCATCGCCGAATTGTCGCGCTTCCGCAGCGGCAAGGAAATCACGCAAGCGTTCAAGGGCATGGCCGACGGCACGCTCGACATCGTCATCGGCACCCACAAGCTGCTGTCGGACGACGTCAAGTTTACCCGCCTGGGCCTGGTCATCATCGACGAGGAACACCGCTTCGGCGTGCGGCAGAAGGAAGCGCTGAAGGCGCTGCGCGCCGAGGTCGACGTGCTGACGCTGACCGCCACGCCGATCCCGCGCACGCTGGGCATGGCGCTGGAAGGCTTGCGCGACTTTTCGATCATCGCCACCGCGCCGCAAAAACGGCTGGCGATCAAGACCTTCGTGCGCAGCGAAAACGAATCGATCATCCGCGAAGCCTGCCTGCGCGAATTGAAGCGCGGCGGCCAGATCTACTTCCTGCACAATGAGGTGGAAACCATCCAGAACCGCATGGCGATGCTGACCGAACTGCTGCCGGAAGCGCGCATCGCGGTGGCGCACGGCCAGATGCATGAACGCGACCTGGAAAAAGTGATGCGCGACTTCGTCGCCCAGCGCTTTAACATTTTGCTGTGCACCACCATCATCGAAACCGGCATCGACGTGCCGACCGCGAACACCATCATCATGCACCGCGCCGACAAGTTCGGCCTGGCCCAATTGCACCAGCTGCGCGGCCGGGTCGGCCGTTCGCACCACCAGGCCTACGCCTATTTGCTGGTGCACGACGTGCAGGGCCTGAGCAAGCTGGCGCAGCGCCGGCTCGATGCGATCCAGCAGATGGAAGAGCTGGGCAGCGGCTTTTACCTGGCCATGCACGACCTGGAAATCCGCGGCGCCGGCGAAGTATTGGGCGACAACCAGTCCGGCGAAATGCATGAAATCGGCTTCCAGCTGTATTCCGACATGCTCAACGAGGCGGTCCGTTCGCTGAAGAACGGCAAGGAGCCGGACCTGGCCGCGCCGCTGTCGTCGACCACCGAAATCAACCTGCATACGCCGGCGCTGCTGCCGGCCGATTTCTGCGGCGACGTGCACGAGCGGCTATCGATCTACAAGCGCCTCGCCAACTGCGCGTCGCAAGACAGGATCGACGACATCCAGGAAGAATTGATCGACCGTTTCGGCAAATTGCCGGACGCCGTCAAGGCGCTGGTCGAGACGCACCGCCTGCGGATCGCCGCCAACACCGTCGGCATCGTCAAGATCGACGCCCACGGCGAGGCGGCCACGCTGCAATTCATGCCGAAGCCGCCGATCGATCCGATGCGCATCATCGAGCTGATCCAGAAAAACCGGCACATCAAGCTGCATGGCCAGGACAAGCTGAAAATCACCGCCAGCATGCCGGACCTGGCCGCCCGCGTCACGCAAATCAAGTCGGCGATCAGGCAGCTGACTGCCTGAGGCGGCGGCACCGAAAACGGCCGCGTCCGCCATTCTGGACGCGCGCCGGCGCTATCGGTATCATATAGTCAACCCAGCCGCTCTTGTGGCACTCCAACAGCATACAAACAATTGGCAGCGACATGGACAACACCAAAAACACCACGATGAACCTGGTCTTGCAGGGCCTGGACGGCAGCGCCGCGCGGCTCGAACGGATCGCCGCGCTGACCGCGCCGACCGGCACCACCAGGCTGGGCGAGAACGCCTTGCGCTGCGACGGCATCAGCTATTCGCCGGCGCTGCGCTCGACCATCGAAGTGGCGGCCCACGCGGCGCAGCTGGACGCCACCTACATGATCGGCGTGCGCACGCTGGATGAATTCAAGCTGGTCGCGATGGACATGGATTCGACGCTGATCACCATCGAATGCATCGATGAAATCGCCGACATGCAGGGCTTGAAGGCGGAAGTGGCGGCGATCACCGAAGCGGCGATGCGCGGCGAACTCGATTTCGCGGCCAGCCTGGCACAGCGCGTGGCGCTGCTCGAAGGTCTCGATGCATCGGCCTTGCAGCGCGTCTACGACGAGCGCCTGCGCTTGTCGATGGGCGCCGAAACCATGCTGGCCGCGGTCCAGGCGGCCGGCTTGAAAACGCTGCTGGTGTCGGGCGGTTTCACCTTCTTCACCGAGCGCCTGCAACAGCGGCTGGGCCTCGACTACACGCACGCCAACCAGCTCGAAATCATCGACGGCAAGCTGACCGGCAAAGTCATCGGCGGCATCGTCGACGCCGAGGAAAAGAAGCGCACCGTCGAGCGCGTGTGCCGCGAAATGGGGATTTCGCCGGCGCAGGCGATCGTCATGGGCGACGGCGCCAACGACTTGAAAATGATGGGCATCGCCGGCCTGTCGGTGGCGTTCCGCGCCAAGCCGGTGGTACGCGCCCAGGCCGACGTGGCGCTCAATTTCGTCGGACTGGACGGCATCCTCAACCTGCTGAGCTAAGCGGCCGCGGCGCCACGCGCATGCATGCGCCACCCATCGATGACCACTGTTACAATTGATTATTCAACAATACAGGAGGCGCCCATGTCGCAAGATGTCGTTTTGGATACGCAGCTGGAATCGAACAGGAACGTGGTCTGGTGGCTTTACCTGATCCACGGCGCGACGTTCTTCTTTTCGCTGGGGCTGCTGTCGATCGTGCCGATCATCGTCAATTACCTGAAGCGAGACGAGACCGCCGGCACCTATTTGTACAGCCATCACGGCTGGCAAATCCGCTCCTTCTGGTGGTATGTATTCTGGGTACTGGTCGGTGCGGCGCTGTTCGTCACGCTGATCGGCATTCCGCTGGCCTGGCTGGTCTGGGCTGGCGCGTGGTTGTGGAAAGCATACCGCCTGATCAAGGGTTTCCTCGACCTCAACAGCAATAAGGCGATGCCGGAATAAACCGGCCGGCGCCAAAGCGAATGGCACGAGCCGCAGCGTGCCGCACGCTGCCCTGGCCTCAAGCGCCTGCAGCCTGCATAACAGCCAAGGCCTGTTCGATATCGGCGATCAAGTCGTTGACGTCTTCCAGGCCGACATTAAAGCGCACCAGCACGCCCTGCTCTTGCCAGTCCGGGCGCATGTGGCGCATCCGGTAAGGCATCACCAGGCTGTTGACGCCGCCCCAGCTATAGCCGATCTTGAACAGTCGCAGCGCATCGACGAAGCGGTCGGTCTGCTGCTCGCTGAAACGGGCGTCGAAGATGACCGAAAACAGGCCGCCGGCGCCGCTGAAATCGCGCCGCCAGATGTCGTGGCCGGGGCAGCCCGGCAGCGCCGGATGCAGCACGCCGGCGATTTCCGGGCGCCCCTGCAGCCACAGCGCCAGCTTGCGGGCGGCGCTGTCATGCGCGTCGAAACGCAGCTTCATGGTCGGCAAGCCGCGCTGCACCAGGTAGGCATCGTCGGCGCCGACGCCGAAACCGAGCCGCATGTGGGCCATGCAGAGGCGCTCGTGCAGCGCCTGGTCGCGCGTGATCACCGCGCCCATCAGCACGTCCGAGCCGCCGGACTGGTACTTGGTCAGCGCCTGCATGATGATGTCCACGCCAAGCTCGAAAGCGCGCAAGGCCAGCCCGGCCGACCAGGTATTGTCGAGCGCCACCGGCACGCCGCGCGCGCGCGCGGCCCGGCAAATGGCCGGCAGGTCCGGTACTTCCATGGTCACCGATCCCGGCGACTCGGTCCAGACCAGGCGGGTGTTCGGCTGGATCAGCGCGGCGATGCCGGCGCCGATCAAGGGGTCGTAATAGCGCGCCGTGATGCCGAAATCCTGTTCCAGCCAGCGGCTCAATTCGCGGTTCGGGCTGTACACATTGTCCGGCAACAGCACGTCGTCGCCGCTTTTGAGCAGCGCAAAATCGACCATCGCGATCGCCGCCAGTCCGCTCGGCGCCAGCAAACAGTATTTGCCGTCCTCGATCTCGGCCAGCCGCGCTTCCAGCGTGAACGTGGTCGGCGTGCCGTGCAAGCCGTAGGTGTAGCCGCTTTTATCCTTCCAGTCGCCCGAGCGCATCGCGGCGACGTTCTTGAACAGCACGGTGGAAGCGTGGTGGATTGCGCCGGGAAAGGCGGCGAAACCGGCCGGCGCCCGGTAATCGCTGTGGATCAGCGCGGTTTGTGGAGATTTTTTAGTCATGATGATGGGCAGGTACGGACAAGAAAAAAAGGCGAACCGCATACCGCCGGTTCGCCCTTATTGTATTCCATGCAACCGTGTTTATTCGGCGGCGCCCCATAAATCATGCGCGTCGGACGAGGTGATGGTGACGTCGACGAACTGGCCGACCTGCAGCTTGCGGTGCGGTTCGTACGGCGGCTTGACATACACCACGCCGTCGATTTCCGGCGCATCGGCGCTGGAGCGGCCGACGCCGCCGCTGCGGGTGACTTCGTCGATCAGCACGCGCACGGTCTTGCCGACCTTGGCCTGCAGGCGTTTTTTCGAGATTTCCTCTTGCAGCAGCATCACCCGGCCGCGGCGTTCCTCGCGCACCTCTTCCGGCACCGGGTTGGCGATCTCGTTGGCGGTCGCGCCTTCCACCGGCGAATAGGCGAAGCAGCCCAGGCGGTCGATCTGCGCTTCCTTCAGGAAGTCCAGCAGGTATTCGAATTCGGCTTCGGTCTCGCCGGGGAAACCGGCGATGAAGGTCGAACGGATGGTCAGATCCGGGTTCATCGCGCGCCAGGCCTGGATGCGGTCCAGGTTTTTCTCGCCGCTGGCCGGACGCTTCATGCGCTTCAGCACGTCCGGATGCGCGTGCTGCAGCGGGATGTCGAGGTAAGGCAGGATATGGCCGCCGCTCATCATCGGAATGATCTGGTCGACGTGCGGATACGGGTAGACGTAATGCAGCCGTACCCAGGCGCCGTAGCTCTTGGCCAGCTCGCCCAGCGCTTCGGTCAGCTGTGTCATATGGGTCTTGAGCGGACGGCCGTTCCAGAAGCCGGAGCGGAACTTGACGTCGACGCCGTAGGCGCTGGTGTCCTGCGAAATCACCAGCAATTCCTTGACGCCGGACTTGAACAGGTTTTCCGCCTCCATCATCAATTCGGCGATCGGGCGCGACACCAGGTCGCCGCGCATCGACGGGATGATGCAAAAGCTGCAGCGGTGGTTGCAGCCTTCGGAAATTTTCAGGTAGGCATAGTGCTTCGGCGTCAGCTTGATGCCTTGCGGCGGCAGCAGGTCGATGAATGGCGCATGCGGCTTCGGCAGGTACTTATGGACCGAGTCCATCACCTCGCCCAGCGCATGCGGGCCGGTCACGGCCAGCACTTTCGGGTGCACTTTCATGATGATATCGTCGCCCGCCGCGTCTTTTTTCGCGCCCAGGCAGCCGGTGACGATGACCTTGCCGTTTTCGGCCAGCGCCTCGCCGATCGCGTCCAGCGATTCCTGCACCGCGGCGTCGATGAAACCGCAGGTGTTGACGATCACCAGGTCGGCGCCGTCATACGATTTCGCCGTGTCGTAGCCCTCGGCGCGCAGCTGGGTCAGGATTTGTTCGGAGTCCACCAGCGCCTTCGGGCAGCCGAGCGACACAAAGCCCACTTTCGGCGCCGAGCCGGGTGCGGCGACGACTGCGTCAGGGGTGGAGTTGACTACTGGAATACGGGAAATGGAGTGCATGATTGATTGCCAGGAAAATTCAGACCAATCGAACATTGTACATCATTCCACGCCCTTGATCCGTGCTAGGATGGAGGATAATCCCGGGTGTCGCGTAAAGTTTATATAAAATTTATATTAACGCCACATGCACGGCGCATTCCGCTTCAATTTATTATAAAATTTACTACCCAATGAATAGCAGGTTTCAGGAGACTTTGTGGCAACACTGAAAGACGTCGCAGTGCTCGCCGGTGTCGGCATGTCGACGGCGTCGCGCGCCATTTCCGGCGCCGGCCCGGTATCGGCCGATGCGCTGGCCCGGGTACAGGCCGCCGTCGAACAACTCAACTTCCGCCCGTCCTCGATCGGCCGCTCGCTTTCGGCCCAGTCGCTGGGCATGATCGGCATTTTCGCGCCGTCGTTCTTCGGCGCCTATTACGGCACCATCCTGAAGCAGACCGACATCGAGCTGCGCGCATTGCGGCGCCATGTGGTGGTCGCCACCGGCTGCGGCGACGGCACGCCGCGCGATGAGGCGATCGAGGCGGTCAAGTTCCTGATCGGCCGCGATTGCGACGGCATCGTCGTGCTGGGCCACGACTTGCACGACGAAGACCTGGTCAACCTGCACCGCATGCACCCGAAGATGGCGTTCCTGAACCGGCGCAGCCCGCAACTGGAAGAAGCATCGTTCTGCCCCGACCATTACCAGGGCGGCGTGGCGGCGGCCAGGACCCTGCTGGAAGCGAACCACCGGCAGCTTGCGGTGATTTCCGGCCCGTCCGAAACCTCGGACAACAAGAGCCGCCTGCAGGGATTTTTCGATGAGCTGGCCAGGCACGGCATCGCCCGCGCCGGCGTGCCGCTGATCGAATCGGACTTTTCGCGCCAGGGCGGCTTCGATTCCGCGGCCACGCTGCTGGCCGGCCGGCAGCCGTTCACCGGCCTGTTTTGCGCCAACGATGAAATGGCGGTCGGCGCGCTGTCCTGCCTGCACGGCGCCGGCATCAAGGTGCCGGAACAAGTGTCGGTGATCGGCTACGACGATGACTACTCGGCGGCGTTTTCGGCGCCGGGCCTGACCTCGGTGCATATCCCGATCCAGGAATTGACCCAAAGCGCGGTACGCTGGCTGCTGAACCAGTGCTACGGCACCAGGCATGACATCATCCGCGACTTCCCGGTCACGGTGACGATGCGCGGATCGGTGTCGACACGGATTTGAGCCGAACTTGAGCGCAAAAAAAGCCGGATCGCGCAGCGCTGCGCGATCCGGCTTTTTTACCGCCAGCGACAACGCCGACTAGAGGCGCAATTCACTACTGCCATCGAACAGCGACGCCTGTCCGGTGCGGATCTCGAATGAGGTGCTGCCGGCATCGATCACGTCCTGTTCCTGCACCACGGCGGCGATCTGGTTGCCGTGGAAGTCCAGCCACACCACCTTGTGGTTGCCCATCGCCTCGACCAGCGAAATGCCGGCCTGGTACGGCAAACCCTGGCCGACGCCGATGTCTTCGGGGCGCACGCCCAGCACGCAGGTCTGGCCATCGGCCGGCGCCTGCCTGAACGGATAGGCGCTGACGTCGAGTTCGACCTGCTGGTTGCGGAACAAGACCTTGCCGCCCTGCTTGCTCAGCGTGCCGCGGAACAGATTCATGCCCGGCGAGCCGAGGAAGGTCGCGACGAACAGGTTGGCCGGTTCGCGGTAGACGTTGGCCGGCGTGTCGAATTGCTGGATCACCCCGCCCTTCATCACCGCCATGCGCTGCGCCAGCGTCATCGCCTCGACCTGGTCGTGGGTCACGTAGATCATCGTCGCGCCCAGCTGCTGGTGCAGTTGCTTCAATTCGCGGCGCAATTCGGTGCGCAGCTTGGCGTCCAGGTTCGACAGCGGTTCGTCGAACAGGAACACGTCGGCCTGGCGCACGATGGCGCGGCCGATCGCCACGCGCTGGCGCTGGCCGCCGGACAGTTCGGCCGGCTTGCGCTTCAACAGCGGCTGCAATTGCAGCATGTCGGCCGCGCGCTTGACGCGCCGTTCGATTTCCGCCTTCGGCGTGCCGTTGATGCGCAGGCCGAACGACATATTGCGCTCCACGTTCATGGTCGGATACAAGGCGTACGACTGGAACACCATCGCGATGCGGCGGTCTTTCGGATCGGCCCAGGTCATGTCCTGGCCGCTGATTTCAATGCTGCCGCCGCTGACGTCGATCAGGCCGGCGATGGTGTGCAACAAGGTCGACTTGCCGCAGCCCGAAGGCCCCAGCAAGACCACGAATTCGCCTGCCTGCACATCGAGATTCAGGGAATCGATGATGGTATTGCCGCCAAGCTGGATCTGAAGATTGCGTATAGCTACATTAGACATAATTACCCTTGTTACCTTGTTAGCCCTTGACCGCGCCGGAGGCGATGCCGCGCACGAACCAGCGGCCGGAGATGAAATAAAGACCCAGCGGCACCATCGACGTCAGGATGGTGGCAGCCATGTTCACGTTGTACAGCCGTTCGCCGGTGGTGGTGTTGATGATGTTGTTCAGCTGGACCGTCATCGGCAAATGGTCGGAACCGGCGAACACCAGGCCAAACAGGAAGTCGTTCCAGATCCCGGTCACTTGCATGATGGCCGCGACCACGATCACCGGGGTCGACATCGGCAGCATCAGTTGCAGGAAGATGCGCCAGAAGCCGCCGCCGTCGATGCGCGCCGCCTTGAACAATTCCTGCGGCAGCGCCGCATAGTAATTACGGAACAGCAGCGTCATCACCGGCATGCCGAAGATGGTGTGGATCAGGATGATGCCGGGCAGCGAGCTGAACAGATGCGCGGCGGCCAGCAGGCGCACCAGCGGATACACCATCACCTGCACCGGGATGAACGCGCCCATCATCAGCACCGCGAACAGCACACCGGCGCCGCGCGGTTTCCAGAACGACAGCGCATAGCCATTGACGGCGCCGACCGCGATCGACAGGATGGTGCTCGGCACCACGATGTTGACCGAGTTCCAGAAGCCGCCCTTGATGCCGTTGCATTCCAGCCCGGTGCAGGCCGATTGCCACGCCATGCTCCACGGCTCGAAGGTGATATGCATCGGCAGCGCGAACAGCGTGCCGAGGCGGATTTCTTCCATCGGCTTGACCGACGTGACCAGCATGACATACAGCGGCAGCAGGAAAAACAGCGCCGCGCAAATCAGGAAGGCGTACACGCCGATCCGTGCTGGCGTGAAACTGCTGGCGCGCCGGGCCTGGCCGGCAGGTTTATGGTTATGGTTATTCACGGTGCTGCTCATTTCTTGGCCTTGCCCTTGCCTGCGCGGTTGCGCACGATGAAAATGGGGGCGACGATCGCCAGCACGGTGGTCAGCAGCACCACCGAGGCCGCCGACGCCAGGCCGATATTGGCGCGACCGAACAGGTAATCCATGATGAACTTGGCCGGCACTTCGCTGGCGGTGCCGGGACCGCCCTGGGTCATCGCGACGACCGCGTCGTACACCTTGATGACCATCACGAACAGCAGCACGAAAGCGGTCGAGACCGATGGCCCGAGCATCGGCAGCACGATGCTGAGGTAGACACGCCAGCGCGGGATGCCGTCGATCCGCGCCGCTTTCCACATCTCTTCGTCGATGCCGCGCAAACCCGACAGCATCAGCGCCATCACCAGCCCGGAAGCTTGCCACACGGTGGCGATCACCACCGTGTAGATCACCATGTCCTGGTTGACGATCCAGTCGAAGCGGGCCTGCTCGAAGCCCATCTTGTGCAGCACTTCCTGGATGCCCAGCTCCGGATTCAGTATCCATTGCCAGATCAGGCCGGTGGCCACGAACGACATCGCGTACGGATACAGGAACACGGTGCGCAGCACGCCTTCGGCCGCGACTTTCTGGTCGATAAAGACCGCCAGCAGGAAGCCGATCACCATGCAGGCCACGATGAACAGCACACCGTAGACCAGCAGGTTTTGCAGCGACAGCATCCAGCGGTCGTTATTGAACAAGCGGATATATTGCGCGGCGCCGACGAAGTCGTCCGCCGGAAAGGTGCGCGAACTGCTGACCGACACGCGCGCGGTCCACAACATCGTTCCCATATATGCAAACAATACCGTGACTGCCATCGGTATCAGTGCGATGTTGGCGGCCCACGAAAACCGTTTGCGTCCGGCCCTGGTTTTCGCCGCCGCTTCCAGCGATGCTAACTTACTCGAGCTACTCAAATTACTCTCCCCTTACTCCGTAGGCGCGCGCCGATTACTCTTTCAATGCGCTGGCAAAGGCTTTTTGCGCATCTTCGGCGGACTGGTTCTTGTTCCAGAAATTGGTCAGCACGTCTTGCAGCGCGCCGTTCAAGTCAGGGGAAGTCAGCATTTCCGAATTCGGCAACTGGCGCGTTTTATCCTTCATGATCACGATGCCCTGCCTGGCGCAAATGTCCAGCGAGGAATCGTCGACGTCGCCGCGGATCGGAATCGAACCCTTGCGCGCACTGAACGCCACTTGCGCGGCTGGCGAGGTGATGGTGGTGGCCATCAGCTTTTGCGCCTTGACCACATCGGCATTGGTCGATTTCGGGAACACGAACGCGTCGCCCGCGACGATGTACGGCGACTTCGGACCGAAGCCCGGGAAGCAGCCGAAATCCTTGCCGGCGGTTTGCTTGGCGGCCGAGAATTCGCCCTTGGCCCAGTCGCCCATGATTTGCACGCCGGCCTTGCCGGTCACGACCATCGCGGTGGCGTCGTTCCAGTTACGGCCAGGCGAACCTGGATCGATGAAGCCGCGCAATTTCTTGAAGGCCAGCAGCACTTGCTTGAAGGCGTCCGACTTGACCGCGTTCTGGTCGCGGTCGCGGTAGACTTTCAGGTACAGGTCCTGGCCGCCGACCATCGCGAAGATCGCGTCGAAGGTGATTTTTTCTTGCCATACCTGGCCGCCAAACGCCAGCGGCACGATGCCGGCGGCTTTCAATTTGGCCAGGTCGGCCAGGAATTCGTCCCAGGTTTTCGGTTCGTCGGCGATGCCGGCCTTCTTGAAAGCGGCCTTGGAGTAGAAGAACCAGGCCGGCATGTGGATGTCGACCGGCGCGGCATAGAAGTGACCGTTGATCTTGATCGCGTTCAAGATCGACGGCGGCATGATCTGGTCCCAGTTGCCCTTGATCGCCACGTCATCGACGTTGTTCAGCAAGCCTTGTTCGACGATGTCGCGGAATTGTTGCGAGGTATTGAATTGCGCCGCCACCGGCGCGTTGCCGCCGACGATGCGGTTGATGGTGGTCGCGCGGGCCTGGTCAGCGCCGGCAATCGCCTGGTCGATCCACTGGCCGCCGGCCTTGTTGTAGGCGTCGGCAAATTGTTTGATCGCGGCCGATTCGCCGCCGGAAGTCCACCAGTGAATCACGGTGGCTTTTAATGGCGCCTGGGCGTGCGCCTGGGCCATCATGGTGCCTTGTGCGGCGAGGGCCAGCGCGACTGCGCCGGCAATTTTTTGGTTTTATTCATATTGTCTCCTGTGAGTGTCTGGCACTCATTTTATTGGGAATGAATTGGTAACGTCCAATATTAAAAATACATATCAGGACGTAACCAGATACAACTTTTTTACCTTGCTACAACCTTCAAGGACGGGCGTTACGCTCGGCCAGGAAATCCGCCACCAGTTGCGCGCTGCGTTTCAGCGTGCGCTTCTGGGTCGCGTAATCGACGTGGATGATGCCGAAGCGGCGCTCGTAACCGAAAGCCCATTCGAAATTGTCCATCAGCGACCAGATGAAATAACCGCGCACGTCGACGCCGGCCTTGACCGCTTCATCGACCGCCGCCAGGTGGCGGTTCAGGAACGAAATGCGGCGCGGGTCGTTGACTGCGCCATCGACCACCTGGTCGTCGGACGCGGTGCCGTTCTCGGTGATGTAGATCGGCGGCAAGTTATCGTATTCCTTGTGGAAACCGATCAGCAAGTCGCGCAAGCCGACCGGATACACTTCCCAGCCCATTTGCGTGCGCTCGACGCCTTCCAGGTCGACTTCGGTAAAACCGTGCTTGCCATCGCTGACCACGTTGGTGCGGAAATAGTAATTGATACCCAGGAAATCCATCGGCGCACCGATGATGTCCATGTCGCCTTCCAGCACCAGCGGTTCGGCGCCCGGCCACAGTTCCCACAACGCGGCGGCATTGGTTTTTTTCAGCAGCGGGTCGAGCACCCAGTTATTGTGCTGCAGTTCGAACAGTTCGGCGGCGCGCAAGTCGGCGGCGCTGGTGCCGGTGGTGGTGCCGCGGCCGACGTTGGCGACGATGCCCGCTTGTGCGGACGGGTCGTTGCGGCGCAGGTGCTGCAGCGCCAGGCCGTGGCCCAGCAGCAAGTGGTGCATCGCCTGGGTGGCGTAACGCACGTTGGCGCGGCCCGGCGCATGGTGACCGCCGCCGTAGCCGTGGAATGCCGAGCACCAAGGTTCGTTCAGCGTGGCCCACGCATCGACCAGGCCGGTCAATTCGCGGCTCATCAGGTCGGCGTATTCGGCGAATCGGTAAGCGGTGTCGCGGTTGACCCAGCCGCCACGGTCTTCCAGGTATTGCGGCAAGTCCCAGTGGTACAGCGTGACGAAGGTTTTCAAGCCCTTTTGTTTCAGGCGCTGCAGCAAGTTCTTGTAGAAATCGATGCCCTTGCGGTTAGGCTGACCGGCCGCATCCATCACGCGCGGCCAGGAGATCGACAAACGGTAGGCGTCGACGTTCAGCGCGGCGATCGTCTCGACATCCTGCTCCCACAAGTGGTAGTGGTCGCAAGCGACGGCACCGGTATCGCCGGCCAGCACTTTGCCGGGGGTGGCCGAGAAGGTATCCCAGATCGACGGCAGGCGACCGTCTTCGGCGACGGCGCCCTCGATCTGGTAAGCGGCGGTGGCCACGCCCAACAGGAAATCTTTGTTCCACAGTACCGAGTCGGCCGGTGGGGAAAATTGGTCTTCCAGGGAAACTGGTACTACTTGATTCACAAAATCTCCTTCGCTGCGAAATGGGAGTGGAAGCGCTTCCACAAGGTGTAACGATACTACCAGCGAAGAATTTGCAGTGTCAACGATATTTTAAATTTAGCCGGCCCGGCCGGCGCGCCATTTTGCAGTGCAGCAAAGAAAAACGGCACAGGGAAGTCGCCTGTGCCGTTCGATGCCATGCCGCTGTGACCGCGCCTATTTCTTGTCCGCTGGCGGAACCGGCGGCACAAACGGGAAGGCGCCAAAGATATTCTTGCTTTGGTTTTGTATTTGTTCTTGCATCTGCACAAACAGGCTTTTGCTCTGGTCGATGTAGTTATTCATCATGCCCTGCATCATCGGCCCCTGCACATTCATGAACTGGGTCCACATTTCCGGACTGAACGGCTTGCCTTCGAACGTGCCGTTGGCGCTGCCGCCAGTGAATTTGTGCTGGATGTCGGTGAAGGCCTGGACGTTCTTTTCCAGGTAAGAACCCATCATGCCCTGCATCGCATGGCCGTAATAACGGATGATTTGCGACAAGACGCCACTGGAAAACATCGGCACGCCGTTCGCCTCTTCTTCCAGGATAATCTGAAGCAAGATGCTGCGCGTCAAATCGTCATTCGACTTGGCGTCGACCACGGTGAATTCCTCGTTATCGAGCACCAGCTGCTTGACGTCGGTCAGCGTGATGTACGAACTGGTCTGGGTGTCGTACAGACGGCGGTTGGGGTATTTCTTGATCAGGCGGTCAATACTTTTTTTTGCACTACTCATCACAAGTTCCACTTATTGCGCCGCGGCGCGTACTGATTAAATCCGAAAAAAAAGCGAACTTCGGTCCGCTTTCGCACCTGCCTACTCTGATGGCATTATAGAGTGGAAAACCATCATTTTGCATATAACAATGCAAGTTTCTGTGTTTTATTGCAACGCAACTAAAAGTCACTAAACTGATTGGCGGACAGGCGGCGCCATCCTGGCGCGCCTATCCAGAATGACAATGCTTTAAATGTCAATCAGCCCTGACTGTAACATATCTGCCCGGCGCCGGTTCGATCGCCTTGTGCTTCCTGTTGCCCGGCTTGGCTGGCGCCTTGACATCGCTGCCGCCATGCTGCGCCAGGAATTGCGCCCATTCCGGCCACCAGCTGCCGGCGTGTTCGGTGGCGCCGCTGAACCAGTCGTCGGCGCTGAGCGGCTTGGCGCGGGCTGGCCGGGCCGTATCGTTGCTCCAGTAATTGCGCTTTTTCTTGGACGCCGGGTTGATCACGCCGGCGATATGGCCGGAAGCGCCGAGGATGAAGCGGTTGGCCTTGGCCTTCTTTGGATTCAGCAAGAAGGTCGATGCATACGCAGCCGGCCACGGCACGATATGGTCTTCGCGCGAACCGTAGATGAAAACCGGCGCGTCGATGCTCGACAAATCGACTTTTTCGCCGGCCACGGTCAGCTTGCCCGGCACCTTCAGGCTGTTTTCCAGGTAAGTGTTGCGCAGGTACCAGCAAAACATCGGGCCGGGCAAGCCGGTGCTGTCGGCATTCCAGTACAGCAAATCGAACGCCGGCGGCTCATTGCCCTTCAAATAATTCGATTGCACGTAATTCCAGACCAGGTCGTTCGGCCGCAGGCTGGAAAAAGTGCTGGCCAGATCGCGCCCGGGCAACAAGCCGCCGTTGGCCAGCGATTGTTCGCGCAGGCTGACCTGGGCTTCATCGATGAACACTTCCAGCACGCCGGGATCGGAAAAATCGAGGAAGGTGGTCAGCAAGGTCAGGCTGGACGCGGGATTCTCGCCGCGCGCCTTCAGCACCGCCAGCGCGGTGGCGATCAGCGTGCCGCCGACGCAAAAGCCGAACATGTTCAGTTTATCTTGTCCGGAAATATCCTGGGCCACCTGGATCGCCTGGATCACGCCTTGTTCGATGTAATCGTCCCACGTGGTGTGCTGCATGCTCTGGTCGGGATTGCGCCACGACATCAGGAACACGGTATTGCCCTGCTCCACCGCGTAACGCACCAGCGAGTTTTCGGGCTGCAAGTCGAGGATGTAAAACTTGTTGATGCACGGCGGCACCATCAACAGCGGCCGCTGGTGCACCTTCGGCGTGGCCGGGGTGTACTGGATCAGCTGGAACAGCGCATTTTCAAACACCACCGTACCGGGCGTGGTGGCGACATTGCGGCCCACTTCGAAGGCCGTTTCATCGGATTGCGAAATGCGGCCCTTCTGCATGTCGGCCAACATATTGCTCAAGCCCTTGGTCAGGCTTTCACCCTTGCTTTCGATAACTTTTTGCTGCGCTTCCGGATTGGTCGCCAGGAAATTGGCCGGCGACATCGCATCGACGATTTGTTGCACGGCGAAGCGGATTTTCTGCTTTTGGTGCGCGGTCGCGTCGACCGCATTGGCCAGGGCGTTGAGAAATTCGGCGTTGAGCAGGTATGATGCGGCATTGAATGCCGACAACGGGCTGTCGCGCCAGGCCGGCGCGGCGAAGCGGCGGTCGTTCAGCGGCGGAATCTGGCCCGCCATGAATTGCGCCCACAAGATGCCCAGCTTGGCCAGGTAATCGTCTTTCAGGCGGTCGATGACTTCAGGCTTGATGCTGGCGCCGGTGTCTTGCAGCACCGCCGCGATCGGATTCGACGGCGCCTGCGGCGCCATGTTGAACCAGGTTTTCCACTGCTCGGGATTGCTCATCTGCGCTATCCACGCGTTGGCCATCACTTGAGGATCGGGCATATTCATAGTGTTTAAGTCCATTTAAGAATTAAAATTTTCCAAGGCCGTTTTATGCTGATCGTCGCTATTGCATGGATTTACGTGGTCGGCCTCATGGCCCTGACGGAACCCTCCATCGTTGCCGGAGTGATGACGTTTCTCATCTACTGCGTGGTTCCCTTGTCCATCCTATTCTATCTGACCGGCTCCAGGCGGCGCAAACGCAAAGCCGCGCGGCAACAAGCGCCATCCGAACCGCCAGCCCGGTAAGATAAAGCAGATAAAACAAAAACGGCAGACATTACACTGTCTGCCGTTCAGTTTATTTGCGCCAGATCAAACTTGCCTGTCGCCCGGTGACGCCATCACGGCGATACGAATAAAAACGGGCCGCATCGCTGACGGTACAAAATTCCCCGCCCGAAACCCGTTCGACACCGCCGCGGCGCAGGAAAATCCGCGCCAGCGCATAGATGTCGGCCAGGTATTTGCCCGGACGTCCGTCGATGGGCGTGAACGCCGCCTTCACACGCCGCGCCTCGCCGTCATCCGACGCGCCGGCCTGGAATGCGGCCAGCACATCGGCGCCGACCTCGAATTGCGACGCTCCGATGGCCGGTCCCAGCCAGGCGGTGATCTCGCCGGCGCCCACGCCGGCATGACGCATGGCCGATACGGTGCGGTTGAGCACGCCGCCCGCCAGGCCGCGCCAGCCGGCGTGCGCCGCCGCGACCACGCTGCCGTCGAGCGCGCTGAACAATACCGGCAAACAATCGGCGCTCATGACCAGGCACACCGCCGAGGGCGCCGCCGCAAAGCTGGCGTCCGCTTCCGGCACGTCGCCGCCGGCCACCTGGGCGGCGTCAACCACCTTGGTGCCATGCACTTGCGACAGCCACACCGGCTGCGACGGCAGCAAGGCCGCCAGCGCGTCGCGGTTATGCTGTACATGCTCAGGCCGGTCGCCGACATGCTGGCCCAGGTTCAAGCCACCGCTGCCATCGGTCGCGCCATACGGCGCCAGGCTGATGCCCCCGCTACGCAGCGTGGACAGCGCCCCTATTCCAGCGGGCAAGTCCGGCCAGTGCGGCAGCAGCAATGGCAAACTCATCATGGCAAACCCATGCTTACACCTGTTCCGGCTCGGGAATGCCGGCGCTGGCGATCAGCGCGGCAAAGTCGTCGGCCAGCGGCACCAGCCATTCGCATTGCCGGCCGCTGCCCGGATGGGTCAGGCCCAGCCGGCGCGCCTGCAAGGCCTGGCGCGGGAAGACCGAGACCAGGTGCTGCTTGCCGTACAGCGCATCGCCGACCAGCGCAAAGCCCAGCGATTGCATGTGCACGCGGATCTGGTGGGTGCGTCCGGTTTCCAGGCGACATAACACCAGGCTGACCGGACGGCGGTCCAGCTCGCCGCTCGACAGCAAGGTGTAATGCGTGATGGCCGGCTTGGCGGCAAAGTTTTCCGACACCGCCATCTTGATACGGTCGCGCGGATGGCGCGCCATCGACGCATCGATGGTGCCGGCCGGTTTCGGCGTACCCCATACCAGCGCGAAATATTCACGCTTCACGGTGCGCGCCTGCAATTGGCGCACCAGGTCGGTTTGCGACGCCAGGGTCTTGCCGACCACCATCAAGCCGCTGGTATCCTTGTCGAGCCGGTGCACGATGCCCGCGCGCGGCACGCCGGCCAGTTGCGGACAGTGATGCAGCAAGCCGTTGAGCAAGGTGCCGGACCAGTTGCCGGCGCCCGGATGCACCACCAGTCCGGCCGGTTTATTGATCACGATGATATGCTCATCTTCATGGACGATGTTCAAATCCATCGCTTCCGGCTTAAAAGCCTCGTCTTCCGGCGCGGTTTGCGGCAGAATGACGATCTTTTCATCGCCATAGGCAGTCATGTTGCGTTTCGCGACTTTACCGTCGACGGTAACGAAACCGGCTTCCAGCCACAGTTGCAAACGGCTGCGGGAATATTGCGGCACCAGCCTGGAAATGACTTTATCGAGGCGGTGGCCGCAAGCGTCCGGCGTCAGTTCGAGTTCGATCGGCGCCATGTCGTCGAGGATGTCGTCGGCGGCAAAATCGCCATCGAATGCATCTTCGGCTTCGTGGTCAGACAGGGGGTCAGCCAAATTAGGCTTAGGAGTTAATATCACAGCATTCCCATCGGCTATAATCAGCCTATTGTAAAAACTTGGTTAAAACCTTCTTGCAAAACGTCATGCAAAAAAAATTATCGTTGGTAGTCGCCTCAGTCGTTCTGCTCGGCATGTCCGCTTGCAGCTTGTTACCGGAAAAAGTCGATGAGACCAAAAACTGGTCCGTTACGAAATTATACTCGGAGGCACGCGAAGAAATGGCGGGCCAGCACTACGAGCGCGCCATTCAGCTGTTCGAGAAGCTCGAATCGAACTACCCGTTCGGCAATTATGCCTTGCAAGCACAGATGGAGATTGCCTACGCGTATTACAAATCCGGTGACCAGGCCCAGGCGCTGGCGGCGGTCGAACGTTTCATTAAGTTGCATCCTAACCACAATAACGTGGATTATATGTACTACTTGCGCGGCTTGATCAGCTTTAACGACCAGGTCGGCTTCTTGAACTTTGTCTACGAGCAAGACCCGACCGAACGCGATCCGAAAGCGACGCGCGAAGCGTTTGCCGCGTTCAAGCAACTGGTCGATAAATTCCCGAACAGCCAGTACACGCCGGATGCGGTCGACCGCATGAGCTACCTGATCAATGCGATGGCGTCGTATGAAGTGCACGTGGCGCGTTATTACTACCGCCGCGAAGCGTACCTGGCGGCGCTGAACCGCGCCCAAAGCTCGGTCAACGACTTCCGCGACTCGCCGTCGATCGAAGAAGCGCTGTTCATCATGATACGCTGCTACGACAAGATGGGCATGACCGACCTGCGCGACGACACCCAGCGCGTATTCGACAAAAACTACCCGAACAGCCGCTTCCTGGTGGCCGGCGGCGGCAAGGCCGAACGCAAGTGGTGGAAGTTCTGGCAATAAGACAAAACGCGTAGCTGCGGCGACACACCGAGGCCGGTCCCCGGTGTGGTTGAATTAGTCGGCGACGCGGCGGCGGAACATCCAGCTGGTGTCGCTGGAGTCTTGCGGCACGAAGCGGTAGCCGTCGATGTCGAAGCCTTTCAGTTGCTGCGGCTCGCGGATCTGGTGCAACGCGGCGTAGCGCGCCAGCATGCCGCGCGCGCGTTTGGCGTAAAACGAGATGATCTTGTATTTGCCGTTTTTCCAGTCCTCGAATACCGGCGTGATCACCGGCACCGTCAATTGGCGCGGCTTGACGGATTTAAAATATTCTTCCGAGGCCAGGTTGACCAGCACCTTGGCGCCCTGCTCTTGCGCCGTGCGGTTCAAGCCGTTGGTGATGATGTCTCCCCAGAAAGTGTATAAATCCTTGCCACGCGCGGTGGACAAGCGGGTGCCCATTTCCAGCCGGTGTGGATGGATCAGGTCGAACGGTCGCAGCAAGCCGTACAGGCCCGACAATATGCGCACATGCGATTGCGCATAGTCGAGCTGTTTCGGCGCCAGGCTGCGCGCATCGAAGCCGGCGTACACGTCGCCGTTGAAGGCCATGATGGCCTGGCGGGCATGGTCCAGTTCCGGGGTCCACGACGCGTAGCGCGCCACGTTCAACGCGGACAAGGTGTCGGAGATATCCATCAGGCTGCCGACCTCGGCCGGCGAAAACTGGCGCATGCGCTCGATCAGCAATGCTGAATGGTCGAGAAAATCCGGGGTGCTGCGTAACTGGGTGGTCGGTGGCGTCTCCAGGTCGAGACTCTTGGCGGGCGAAAGCACAATCAACATAAAATTTCACTACAAAATAGAATTGCCCACATGATACCTGCTCCTCAAAAAATCGTCCTGGACACCAACGTTTGCCTCGACCTGTTCGTGTTCCGCGACCCGCGCTGGGCCGCGCTGCTGGCCGCGCTGGAAAGCGGCGCGGTGCAGGCGATCACGCGTGAAGATTGCCGTATGGAATATCTGGTGGTGCTGCACTACCCGCATTTGCCGCTCGACGAAGCCAGCCGCGCCGTCAGCGCGGCCCGTTTCGATGCGCTGATCACGCTGGTGGCGCCGCCGGTTTCAGGCATCCGCTTGCCGGTCTGCACGGACAAGGATGACCAGAAATTCCTCGAACTGGCGCGCGACGCCAGCGCCGACATCCTGATCACCAAGGACAAGGCACTGCTGAAACTGGCGCGCAAGACCGCCAAGGCCGGCCTGTTCAAGATCATGGTGCCGGAAGCATGGCTTCCTGCGGGGTAATAAACGGGCGTCCCTGCAACACCAAATACAATCGGCTGCGCTAGAATAGGAAAATGACAAATTTTCCTGCCTTGATGAATAGCCCAGCCATGCCTCCAGTCACACCTGTCCTGACGACCCGGCTGCCCGCCGTCGGCACCACCATCTTTACGCGCATGTCGGCCCTGGCGGCCGAACATGGCGCAGTCAACCTGGGCCAGGGTTTCCCCGATTTCGCCTGCGACAGCAAGCTGATCGATATGGTCGGCGCGGCGATGCACGCCGGCTTCAACCAATATCCGCTGATGACCGGCGCAGCGCCGTTGCGCGCAGCGATCGCCGCCAAGATCGCGGCCCACTACGGCCATCAATACAACCCGGCCAGCGAAATCACGGTCACCGCCGGCGCGACCCAGGCGCTGACCACGGCGATCCTGTGCTGCGTGCATCCGGGCGACGAAGTGATCGTCATCGAACCGGCCTACGACAGTTATTTGCCGGCAATTGCGCTGGCCGGCGGTCTGCCGGTACTGGTGGCGATGGAAGTCGGCCCGCAAGGCTACAGCGTGCCATGGCACAAGCTGGCCGCCGCCGTGACGCCGAAAACGCGCTTGATCATCATTAACTCGCCGCACAATCCGACCGGTTCGATCCTGCGCCGCAGCGACATCGATGCGCTGGCCGATATCGTGCGCGGCAGCGATATCCTGATCCTGTCCGACGAAGTCTATGAACACATGGTCTACGACGGCATCCAGCACGAATCGGTGTGCCGCCATGCGGAACTGGCGGCGCGCAGTTTTGTCGTATCCAGTTTCGGCAAGACCTATCACGTGACCGGCTGGAAAGTCGGCTATGTCGCCGCGCCGGCGTCGCTGAGCGCGGAATTGCGCAAGGTGCACCAGTACAATGTATTTACGGTCAACACGCCTATGCAGCATGGCATCGCCAGTTATATGGCCGATGCCGCGCCGTACCGGCAATTGCCGGACTTTTACCAGCGCAAGCGCGACCTGTTCCGGGCCGGCCTGGCCGGCAGCCGCTTCACGCTGCTGCCGGCCGACGGCACGTATTTCCAGTGCGTTAAGTACGAGGCGATTTCGGCCGACAGCGAAGCCGCTTTCGCCGAATGGCTGACCAGTGAAATCAAGGTTGCGGCGATCCCGGTGTCGGCGTTTTATGCGCAAGGCAAGGAATCGGGCATCGTGCGGTTTTGTTTTGCGAAAAGAGATGACACATTGAAGCTGGCGCTGGAGCGGCTGGCCAGGGTATGACACGGTAATCGTAAAAACAGTCAAAACCGGCCACAACGAAGACCGGTGCACACGGGGAGGCAGGAAACATCATGACTCGAAGGCGCATCGGTTTGAACGACCTGGCACCAGGCCAGGTACTGGCATGGGATCTGTATGGCAACGAGGGCGCGGCCGGCCCGCTGCTGCACAAGGGCCGGCCGGCGCCGGATGGTGCGCAATTGCGGCGCCTGCTGGAAAACGGCCTGTTTGCCGATGACACTCCGGCGCCGTCGGTGCTGCATCTGTTGAACCGATCGAACCAGCGCCTGGAGCGTTTGCTGCTCGACTTGCGCAGCCAGGACGATGCCGAACACGAGGTGCGTCATATCGCCGCCGACGTCGTGCGGGCCGCCGAGCTCGATCCGGACATCGCGCTGGCCAGCATCTTCCTGAACCAGATCAATGGCACCTATGCGGTGCGGCATTGCATCGAAACGGCGCTGCTGGTGTCGCTGGTGGCGCGCGGCATGGAAAAGTCGCAGGAAGAAACGCTGGTCATCGGTTCGGCCGCGCTGACGATGAATGTCGGCATGCTGCGCCATCACGACAGTTTTCAATTAAAACGCACGCCGCTGACCCGCGAAGAAATGGAAATCGTGCGGCGCCATCCGGAACAAAGCGCGGACTTACTCAAATGCGCCGGCGTCGACGACGAGGAATGGCTATCGTGCGTGATGCTGCACCATGAAAACGACGATGGCAGCGGCTATCCGGACGGCAAGACCAGCGACGAAATCACCCAGAACGCCAAATTGATCGGCCTGGCCGACCGCTATTGCGCGCGCGTATCGGCGCGCAATTACCGGCGCTCGATCTTGCCGGACCAGGCCTTGCAGCATCTGTTTCTGGAGCAGCGCCTGGCGGTCGATCCCATGCTGGCCGAGCAATTCGTGCGCCAGTTGGGCAAGTATCCGCCCGGCAGCCTGGTGCGCCTGCACAATGGCGAAGTCGGCGTCGTGACACGGCGCCAGGACAGCGATGGCCGCATCCCGGTGCGCGCCTTGCGCGACGCCAGCGGCATGCCGATACCGGACACGGTGCTGCGCAGCACCGGCGAGCCGGCCTACGCGATCGCCGCAGCGCTGCATGAAGATGAGGCGGGATTACGCTTCAGCATGAAAAATGTGTGGGGCGAGCGGGCCAGCTTGTAGCTTGTAACTGCCTGGAACTTAAGGCGCAGCCTGCTTCTGTGCCAATTGCAATAACTTGCGCTCGACAAAGGCTTGCAATTCCGGCGACAGGTTGCCCGAGACCCTGGCATGCGAAAACGCCTCTTTCGCCTCGGCCGGACGCTGATCGGCTTGCAGGGAAATCCCCAGTCCCATCCACCAGACGCCGTTGTGCGGCGCGTGCTGCAACGCTTGCTGGTATTGCTCGGCGGCTTCCTTGTTGCGCTGCTGGCGTTGCAGCACGCCGGCCAAAAACGCCCGGTATTCGCCATGGTCGGCGGCGAACGGCAAGGTGCGCATCAGCGTATCGAGCGCCGGGCCGCCCTGCTCCACTTGCAGCCGCGCCAGCATCATCGCCTGGGCCGGCTGTTTCGGGTCCAGGCTCAAACTCAGTTGCAACTGGCGCATCGCCTCGTCCGGACGCTGGGCTTCCAGCAACAGGCGCACCAGCGTTTCACGCGCGGCCTGGTGGCGCGGATCGATGGCCAGCGCCTGCTGCAAACGGGCCAGCGCTTCCGGCACCCGGCCATCTTGCAGCGCATCGAGCGCGCGGCGGTAATCGTTTTCGGCGCGCGGCGGCAAGTTGGCTTGCTTGCCCTCCAAGGCTGGCACCGCGGCTTGCAGCGGCTCGGCGGCGGCCTGCACGGCACCTTCGTTTTTTCCCGCTTTGACCTGCCCGACCTTTTTCGGCGCTGTCTTTTCGACGACGGCGGGCGTCTCATGCGGCGCTGCCACCGGCGCCGGCGGCGCGATTATTTGCGGTTCCGGCGGTGCCGCCACCACTGGCGCTGACGCCATCACCACCACCGGCATCGGCATCGGCGCAACCGCCGGCGCCGGCAACACTGTTGGCCGCGGCCAATAGGTCCAGCCGAATGCGATGGCGAGCGCCGTCAGGCCGGCCGCGCCGCCCAGCACCACGGCGCGCGGTACGCCCCGTTCGCGCTCGCGCGGCACGCTGCGCACGTCGGGCGGCAAGCCGCTGCCGGCTTGCGAACCGCGCGCATCGAGGTCTTGCAGCATTTTATTGATAAGGCTCATACCGTCAAACTCATAAACTTGATTTCCAGGTCAGCACCCAGGTCAGGCCGCAGGCGGCGATCAAGACGGCGCTGCCGGCCAGCCACGGCCAGAAGCCGCGCTTGCGCGACGAGCCGGTGTCGCTGGCCGCCGCGGCAATATGGCGCCGTTGCACTTGCTGGCGGCCCTCGCCGAAGCACATCAGCAAAGCCTTGTGCGCCAGGATGTTGACCACCCGCGGCGTGCCGCCGCTGGCCGCATACAATTTTGCCGCCGCGCCGCGGCTGAACAGCCGGCTGCCGGCAAAACCGGCCACCCGCAAGCGGTGCGCGACGTAATATTCGACATCGTCGCGGCTCAAAGGTCCCATGCGGTAATGGAAAGTGATGCGCTGCGCCAGTTGGCGGATCGCATCAAGCTCCAGCTTGGCATCCAGCTCCGGCTGGCCGAACAGCACGATTTGCAGCAGCTTGCGTTTTTCCGTTTCCAGGTTGGTCAGCAACCGCAGCGCTTCCAGGCTGTCGAGCGGGATCGCCTGCGCTTCGTCCAGGCACAGCAGCACGCGCTTGCCCTGCGCCGCCAGGTCCAGCAGGCGCAGGTTGATCGATTTGAGTAACTGGTGCTGCTCGACATCTTTTTCCAATAGCACTTGCAATTCTTCCGCCAGCGCCAGGATCAGCGAACGGGGCTGCAAGTTCGGGTTCGGAATGTAGGCGGTGACAAAATCCGGCCCCAGCGTGGCCAGGAATTTGCGGCACAGGAAAGTCTTGCCGGTGCCCACTTCACCGGTGATCTTGATAAAACCCTCGCCATTGCGCGCCGCCACCAGCAAGGTGTTCAGCGCCTCCTGGGAATGCGGGCTGTTGAAGAAAAAGCTGGTATCGGGCGTGAGTCCGAAAGGCAACTCACGCAAGCCGAAATGGGCGAGATACATTTATTTGCGCTCCGACGGACGGCGCGGGTCGAGCGCCTCGATGCGCTTGCCGGAATCGAGCAAATCCTCATTCCAGCTATTCGCGCCTTCGACGATGGTCGGCTTGATCAGCACCACCAGTTCGCGTTTCTGGATCACCTGGCCGGTATTGCGGAACAGCGCGCCCAGCAGCGGCACGTCGCCGGCGCCCGGCACTTGCGAGCGGTCGGCGGTGGTCGACTGGCGCATCAGGCCGCCGATCGCGACAATGCGGCCGTCCTGGCTGCGCACCATGCTGTCCATTTCCGACGTGCTGGACGACGCCAGCGGCAATTTCAGCGAACCGGCGCTGCCCAGGTCGACATTCTTGGTGACGGTCGACACCTGGCTGACCGAGGGGTGGACATGCAGGATGATGTTGCCGTTTTCATCGATTTGCGGCGTCACATCCAGCACCACGCCGGAAAAGAATGGCTGCAAGGTGACGTTCGGGCTGGACGTGGTGCCGCCGTTGGTCCCGGTCGAAGTGACGGTGGTGCTGACGCCGGTGACGAAGAATTCATCGGTGCCGATTTTCAGCACGGCCTTCTGGTTGTTCATCGTCGCGATGCGCGGGCTGGACAGCACATGCACGCTGCCCTGCGATTCCAGGAAGGAAATCATGGCGGCGAAATTGCTGGTTTGCAACGCCAGACCAAACATCGAACCGGCCGCGGTGGCCGCCGAACTGAGGCCGAAACCGGCGCTGGCCGACAAGCCGGTATTGCCATTGTTCATCACCGGCGGCTGGCCGCCGCCAAACGGCAACGGCGCCAGGTTGGTGCCGGGCGCAATAAAGCCGCCCGACACGCGGTTGTCGTGGCCGCTGCGGATCGATGCAAACGAAGCCCAGTTGACGCCGGTCTGGAAGTTGTTGTTCAACTCCACTTCGATGATCTTGGCTTCCAAAATCACTTGCCGGTCGACCGACAGCTGGGTTGCCTTCAGGTACTGGTCGACGCTGCGCAATTCATCCGGCATGGCGCGGATCACGACCACGCCCGATTGCGGGCTGATGACGATCTTGCGCCCATTTTCGCTGCTGCCGACGATGGCGCTCAGCGACTCTTTCAGCTCGCCCCAGAAATCGCTGTCCGACGTGGTGCTGACGTTGGCGCTGTCGAGCGCACTGCTGGCGCCAGGCTGTCCCGGCTGGCCGGGCTGCGGGCCGGTCTGCTGCGGCTGGCCGCTGCCGGTACCGTTGCCGGAACTTTGTCCGCTGTTGCTGATGCCGGCATTGCCGACCGAAGTCGACGATACCCGCAAGTTCGATACGCCCTTGCGGTTGCCGGTCAGGTAATTGACCTGGAACATGCGGGTTTGCATGGTCAGCGGGCGGATCGCAATGCGCGTGCCGTCGACCTTGTAATCGTAGCCGTACAGTTCGCGCACCGCGTCGAGCGCCTCGAACAGCGTGACGTCTTTCAGGTTGGCCGAAATATTGCCCTGCACATCGGGATGCACCAGGATGTTGTAGCGCGTGCCGGTAACGATGGAATGATAGAACTGGCGCGCCGGCACATTGTTAAACGCCACATTAAAACGTTCGTCGAGCACCGCGCGCGCTTTCGGCAATTGATCGGCCAGCGTTGCCAGCGGCGGCAACAAGGCGTTTTCCACCGCGTCCGACTGGGCCGCCGCCGTGCTGGCCGCAGCGGCCGCCACCTGCGCCTTGATCGCATCGTAGGTGTCGCGCTTGACCGGCGCGCTATTGCAGGCGCTCAGCGCGACGGTGACGCCCAGCACGCTGGCCATTTTGCTTATCTTCAGCATTCTCGCCTTGTCTTTATTGAGTTGCATGAGTCTGTTTCTTTCCAACATCACCAGCCTCGGCCGCCTTAGGGTACAGCCTGAGGGTTTCCAGCTTCTTACCTCGGCGCAATACCAGCGTCGTTTCGCCGATATTGACCACGGTCGCAGCGCCGACCTTGTCGCCGATGCGCACGGTCTGGCCGTCGATCACCGCCACGCGGCGCTGGTCCGACACCAGCAGCGACTGGATTTGCGGCAATACCGGACCGGCCGCGGCGGCGGCAGCAGCGGCGCCGGCCGGCGGCGCATCGGCCGGACGGGTCGGATCGACCAGGCTTTGCGCCGCGGCGGATCCGGCCACGCAGGCCAGCAAGGCAAACAGGCATCTCGCCGCGCATAACTTGCCGGCCATCACAGCGCGATCCATTTCTCGTCCAGGCTGAGCGTGTACAGCGTCAACGTCAGGCTGGCGTCCGGATAGTGTCCGGCCAGCAGATTGGCCTTGCCCCAATACACATGGGACGGCATCGCTTCCAGTGCATCCATATAATTCACCAATTCCAGATAACCGCCTTGCAACACCACTTCCACGCCATGACGATGCAGCAGCGCGGGCGCCGTGAGCGGCACGGCCGCCGCGCTGGCCGGACTGGCTGGCGTAGCGGCCGGGGCGCTGGCCGGAACGGTAGCAGGGGCGCTGGCCAAGCTTGCGCCCCCCTGTCCCATGATGCTGGACGGCAGGGTTTTCAGCGACACCAGCCGCAGGTGCTTGTGCTGTTTCAGCAAATGCTGCAGCAAGAAGACGATGCGCTCCGGCGCCACCAGGCCCTCTTGCGTGGTTTGCAAGGCCCGCCTCATTTGCGCGGTTTCCTGCTGCAAGCGCTCCAGCTTGATACGGTCTTGCAAACTGGGATCGCTGGCATGGGCCGCGATTTTTTCCGCTACCTCGATATCGATGGCGCTGGCGGCTTGATGCTGCTGTTCGATGGTGTTGGCCAGCATTTTTTGCTTGCTGAGCATTGGGTCGAGCAACATGAAAAACAGCAGGAAGATCAAGAGGGCCGCGGCCGCGCCAAAGCACATCACACGCTCGCGCACGCTGAGTGCATCGACCTTCGCGGCCAGGGTGGACCACTGCTGTTTCATGGTTTGGCCGCTCCGGCGGCGCCATCGGCCGGCGCCGCCAACGATTGCAAATCAAATTCCACATAGTACGGCGTTGCGGCACCGGCATCTTGCGCTTGGCCTTGAGCAATATCAAGCCGAGCGAACGATGAGCCTTTCAACAGGGATTCCTTGCCCAGCGCGGCGATATATAAGGGCACCAGTTCCGCTTGCGTGGCGCGTCCCTGCAAACCGATCTGGCTGCCGGCGCCGACGATGCCGGCGCCGGTCAGCCACAAGCCATTGACACGGGCGCGGGCGAAGGCGCGAAAATACCCGGCATAACCCTGCGTATTGCCCAACTCGCCGCCGTCGAGGATCTGCCGCGCTTCGCGCAAGGCGGCCTGGTCGGCCTCGGCCTGCACCAGCGCACGCTCGATCGCCGGATCTTTCTGGCGTGGCGGAAAATCGGCGGCGACCTTGGCGCGGCGCGCCTCGCGCGCATCGAGCACAACTTTCGATGCCGCCGCCTGCCGCTCAAGCTCGCTTACCTGGCGCGCGCCATACCAGCCCAGCGCGATGCCGGCGGCCAGGATCAGCGCCAGGCCCTGGGCCATGCCGAGCGCCGACAGGTATTGTTTCTTTTTTTCAAAAGCCGGGTTGAACAGATTGATTTGCTGGCTCACGCGGCGCTCTCCTCGTGGCGCAGCGCCGCGCCCAGCGTCAGGAAAAAGCGCGCCTGGCAAGCCGCGTCGCGCAATTCCGGCGCCTTCGAACAATCCAGCACCTCCTCCAGTTGCAATACCACCACCGGCACGTACAGATTGTCCGCCAGATAAGCGTGCAAGCCATCGGTGCCGGTAGGCGCCAGCACCAGCCTGGCGATCGTGATGAAATGGAATTGGCGGTCGAAATGGTCGAACGAGCGTTGCAATTCCAGCGTGATCTTGTCGTAATACTGCTGTTTTTGCTGGTCGCTGGAATCGGCCAGCTGGCCGATGTTGACATCGATGCGGCGCGACAGGTACAGCTCGCCATTAAAGGTGACGGTCAACAAGCCGCCTTCGCCATCGAAGGACAGCATCGCCAGGCCGCGCCCTTCCGGCTCCAGCAAGGCAGCGATATTACGCTGCGCCATTTCCGGGATATCCACCACCGACAGGCGGATCTTGCCGGCGCTGTACAGCGCCTGGCGCTGGACCAGCGCGCGATTGCGCGCGGCCACCGCGAACAGGCTCTGGCCGCGCCCGGCGCCATTCTTGTCGGCCGGGATATCGAGCACATCGATGGTGGCGTCCGACAGCGCAAAATCGATCATGTCCTTCAGCCGCCAGCCGACCGCCGTCTTCAATTCTTCCGGCGGCACATTGGGCGCGTCGAGCGACAGCAATTGATATTCGCCGGCGCCGAGCAAGGTGCTGTTGCGGTACGAGTGGGCCTGCATTTCCCTGTTCAGTTTTTCCAGCGTGGCCGCCAGCAGCGGTTGACGGCCGGGATAAAAAGCCAGCGCCTGCACCAGCGGCTTGTCGCCGCCGCGCCGTTTGACGACCGCCGCGCACAGGCCGTCGGCGCCCCACGCCGTGGCCAGCAATCCTTCTTGTTTTTTTGCCCTTGCGAATAAACCCATGCGACCAATCCAAAAAAGAATGCTACAACTACTTATGGCCAGAATAATGCACTGGATCAATTTTAATTCATCGCCTGCACTACGGGTTTAAAAAAGGCAATATTGATAACAGTTTTTCCATAAAATACACAAATTCCTGCCATCAAAAGTCCGCCTGCAGCACGCGCTGCACATAATCCGCATGATTGCTCGCGTTGACAGTCGAGCACACCCCGCCGGCCGGCTGGTTGCACGCGGTGGCGATGACCTGGAAGCGCGGCAACGCGCCGGCCGCCTGGCTGCATTGCACGGTGACGGAAAAGCCATTCAGGCCGCTATTGGCCGGCAAGGCGAAGCTGCTGCTGGCGGCACAGCTGCCGGCGATGCGCTGCCGGTACAAGCCCCATTCCATGCCGGCGCGGGCGGCCTGGTAGGCGCGCGCGCCCTGCACGTCGAGCGCCGATTCGGCATGCTGCAGGGTTGAAATCGCCACCAGCGCGGCGCCCAGCCCGGCCAGCACCACCAGGAAAAATACCGCCGTGACAATGCCGAAACCGCGTACCGGACGGTATCGCTGTTGCCGCGAAAGTTGACTGGCGTTGCTCATGGCGTGTTATTGACTTGCGCCTGTTGTACCAGGCTGACCTGGCCGGAGCTCGAGCCCGGCGCGCCGAGGGTCAGGTTGATGCGCACCAGGCCGCGCTCGGCATTGGCCAGGGTGTCGAAGAAAAATCCGCAACTGGCCACCTGCTGGGCCAGCAGCGCCGCCACCGGCGCAGTGGACAATGGCGCCGCGCTGGCGTCGAGCGGCTGGCCGGCCTGGATCGCGTAGCCGGAAAAACGCTGCAAGACGCCACGGCCGGCCGGATTGCCGGCGCAATAATAGGTCACCGGCGTAGTGACTACGTGGAAACGGTGACTCAGCGACGGCATCGATGGATTTTGCGCCAGGAACGGATTGGCGGCCAGCGTAATATTGCTGCCATTGACCGCGCTGACCAGGGCCCGGTTACATTGCCCGCCGCAATTATAGGCATCCACCGGCGGCTGGTCGCCCAGGTTGTTGACGACGATGGAGTCGCCGGCAACGATGGTTTGCAAGCCGGACGGCGCCGCGCCGACAATGGTAAAGACATTCGGATTGGCGGCCTGGGTATTCGGGTCGAAGGCCAGCACATTGCCCGGGGTGGCAGTCAAGTCGTCGTCTTCCGACAGATAGCGCCCGCCGGCCTTGGTCAACAGCAACTCAAGGTAACTGCCGCCGTTGGCTGCGTTGCTGACCCGCACGCTGTTCGGCAGCGCCAGGCGCACGTCGCGTGTGATGCGGCGGGTCGCGGTGTCGGCCGCGTCGGCCAGTTCGGCACGCGCATTGACGTCCAGGTAACCCTGCACCGGAATCCGGATGAACAAGGCGACCATGCCGGCAACGATGCCGGTGATGACGATCACGACGATCAGTTCGACCAGCGTGAAGCCGCGTTGCCCGCCTGGATGAGCTGGTATCTTCATGGGATGGCGTTGGGCGCGTAGCGGGTGCGGTAACCGGTCAGCGCCACGCTCCCGTTAGCGTAGCTGACCGCCACCGTGATGCGCAGCGCATTCATGTTGGCCGGCGTGGCGTCGGACGGCACGGTGGCGCCGGACGGGCCGAGGCCCGCGTCGGGATTGATCGTCACGTTCACTGTGTAGCCAGCAGGAAATTTATTACCCGCCGCATCCGTGCTGTAGCTCACGGCCTGATTGAAGGCCCGCACATAATCGCTGACGTTGTAATACGGCCGCCCGGTGGCTGGCGCGGCGGCGCGGGGCTGTTGCGGGGTGCTGCAGGCGCCCGCGCCGCTGGCCGTGTCGGCGGCCGGGTCGGCAAGCGGGTCGCAAAACGTGAAGCGCGCCAGTTCGACCTCTTCCAGCATGCCCTCGGCCAGCGCCAACGCCTGCTTGCGCAATTGCGGGTCGGCGCTGCGGCTGGTGGTAAAACTGAAGATTTTCACCAGGCCGGCCACGGCGATGCCGACGATCAGGATGAACACGATCAGTTCAATCAGCGTAAAACCGCGCCGCGCCGTGGCGCGCCTATAGATGGACATAGCCGGTTTCCCCTTCGACCACGATGCTGCGCGCGAAACCGCCGCCGCTGATGCCGATGTTCAGGCGGGCCGGAAAAGTCGATACCGGCTCGTTGTCGCCGGCCGCGAAAGGCCGGCCCAGCGCATTGAAATAAAACGCCGCGCCAGCCGCCGGCACCGCATACGTGATGCCGGCCGGCGCGGCTTCGCACAGCCACGCGGTGCTCTTGCCGCAAGCGTTCAGGGTCGCCTTGCCGCCGCTATTGGCGCCGGCCGGCGGCAATACGCGGTCGGCCGCCGCAGCGCACGACGCCTTGAAGCACAAGGCGATGCTGCTGCCGTTGAGCAGCACGAACACCGGCCGGTTTTGCGCGATCGCCAGTTTTTGGCCATAGCGCAGCATGCTCAGGTTCTGATCGGTGAAACTGCGCGCGTCGAAGGTATTTTGCTGGAAGAAACGCGGCACGGCGAAGGCGGCAATGATGCCGGCCAACACCATCACCGCGATCAGTTCGATGAGGCTAAAACCACCTGCGTCGCGCCACGGCAGCGGCGCGCGCAGGCATGAGGGATTACTGCGGCTCAACTCAATTCAACTAGGTTTGACGTGGTTTAACCGTCATAACCATCAGCAATTGGTGCGCGTAGCCAACGCCGACGCATCGACGGTCGGCGCCGCACCGGCGACGATGGTATACGTTACCTTGCAATTGGTATGGCTGCTATCGGGCGTGACGGTAAACACGGTGGCGGTGGACGAACTGCCGTAGTCGGCCTGGGTGCCGGTCAGGCCGGCGGCCAGGCCGATGCCCGCCGCGTTGGAAGTCGGATAGCCGCCGGTAAAGGCGATATCGGCGCCGTCCATCTTGACGCCGGTGGCGGCGTCGGCGGGCGAGCCGCTGACCAGCCATTGCGCATGGAACAAGGCGGCCGCCGATTGCATCGAACCCTTGGCGCCATTCATCTTGGCAATCCGCGCATCGACCGACATATCGACAAATTTAGGAATCGCGGTGGCCGCCAGGATACCCAGGATCACGATCACCACCACCAACTCGATCAACGTAAAACCCGCCTGGGCGCCTTGTTTCAAACTGCGTATCGACTGCTTGTTCATGCGGATCTCCAAAAATCATGTAAACATTTCACTGGCAAAACAGAACCCTGTTTATACCTTCATTAATAACAACAAGCTACTCCCCAAGCTGAACCAGCATGCCATCGTGTGCATCAGTCGAATTCAAGGATGGACCCGGTGTATCGGGCACATTTGACAAGCTTACCTTGAATTTCAGCAAGCCGGAACCTCCTCCTCGAAAAGTATTGCCATAACCTAATACATATAACAATTTTCCATGATTTCTGTCAAAAAGGATATGCTCTAGAGCAATACTTTTAACCATACGATCATTAGTTTCCAAGAGAAAATCCGAGCCGGCAAAGCAAAAACCGCCAATGTCACTTATGCAAGGCGACCCGGCCCAGGTCCCAGATCGGCAAGAAGATACCCAGCGCCAGCACCAGCACCATCACGCCGAGAAAGGCGATCAGGATCGGTTCGATCTGCGACGACAGCGTCTTTAATTCGTAATCCACTTCGCGCTCATACATCTGGGCAATTTCATCCATCAACTCATCCAGCGAACCGGACTCTTCGCCGACCGCGATCATTTGCAGCACCACCGGCGTAAACACGCCTGCCGTCACCGAAGTGCGCAAGATGCTGTCGCCGCGCTCGACGCCGTCGCGCATCTGCTCGACCCGGGAACACAGATAGGCGTTGTCGACCGTTTGCGACACCACCGTCAGCGCCTGCACGATCGGCACGCCGCTGCTGCTGGACAAGGCGAAACTGCGCGCAAAGCGCGCCATCGTGCCTTTTAAGATGATCTTGCCGGCGATCGGAAAGCGCAGCTTGTACCGATCCCAGGCATAGCGGCCGCGCACCGTGCGCAGCCACGCCTTGAAAGCCGCGATGCCGGCGATGGCCAGCGCCAGCAGCACCGGCCAGTAATGCACGGTGAACGATGACGTGGCGATCAGGATGCGCGTCATCAGCGGCAATTCGGCATTGAAGCTGGCAAACACGCTGACGAATTGCGGTATCACAAACATGTTGACGATGACCATCGCAATGATCATCGCGACGATCACGAACGTCGGGTAGCGGGTCGCGGTCTTGACCCGGGAGCGCATGTCGCGGTCGAATTCCAGGTGGTTGAACAGCCGCAAAAACACGTCGTCGAGGCGGCCGGTCATTTCGCCGACCCGTACCATCGACAGGTAAAATGCGGAAAACACGTCCGGATGGCGTCGCATCGCGGCCGACAATTCGCGGCCGGCGTCGAGCGATTCGCGGATATCCTTGATGACACGGCCGAACGACTTGCTGATCGCCGACTCTTGCAAGCCGGCCAGGCCGCGCATGATCGGCACGCCCGCCTTCAGCAAGGTGTACAACTGGCGGCTGAACAATTGCACGTCCATCGATGTCACCTTCGGCTCGGTCAGTTTTTGCCACCAGCCGATATCGCCGCTATTGCTGACCGTCTTTTTGGTCAGCACGATCTCGACCGGCGTCGCGCCGGTCGCAAACAATTGGTCGGCCACGGCATGACTATCGGCGCCTTCCAGCACGCCGTGCAACAGGTCGCCGCCGGCGCTGCGGGCTTTGTAGGCAAAGAACGGCACGTCAATCCTCGATCTGGTGACTGATGCGCATCGCTTCAGATACCGTGGTGCGGCCCTGCACCACCAGTTGCACCGCGTGGCGGCGCAAGGTTTCGCCCGCCATCTCGGCCGCCGCCACCTTCAGGAAATGGGCCGGGTCGGGGTGATTCGCCGCGTCCACCACCGGGCGCGTCATTTCCAGCAACTCATACACGCCGGTGCGGCCCCGATAACCCATGCCATTGCAATGCGAACAGCCCTTGCCATGGAAATAGCGGGTCTTCTCGACCAGCTGGCCCAATTCCAGGCGCAGCCATTCATATTCATTCGGCGCCGGCTGGTACGGCGTGCTGCAGCTTTCGCAAATCACCCGCACCAGCCGCTGCGCCAGCACCGCCTGCAGCGAACTGCCGACCATGTAGCGCGGCACGCCCATGTCCATCAGCCGCAGCGGCGTGCTGATGGCGTCGTTGGTATGCAGCGTCGACAGCACCAGGTGGCCCGTCATCGCGGCGCGCAAGCCGATTTGCGCGGTTTCCTGGTCACGCATCTCGCCGACCAGCACGATGTCCGGATCTTGCCGCAACGCCGAACGCAGCACGCGCGCGAAATTCAGCTCGATCTTGTCGTTGACTTGCACCTGATTAATGCCGGGCAAGCGGTACTCGACCGGATCTTCAACCGTGATCAATTTCTTTTCGACCGCATTGAGTTCCGCCAGCGCGCAATACAAGGTGGTGGTCTTGCCGCTGCCGGTCGGCCCGGTGACCAGCACCAGGCCGTTCGGCCGCTGCACGATGGCGCGGAATTTCGCCACCAGCGCCGGCGGCATGCCGATCGCGTCGAGCCGCAGCGTGGTGCCGCCCTGGTTCAGCAGCCGCATCACCACCGATTCGCCATGCTGGGTCGGCATGGTCGAGATCCGCACGTCGATACGCTGGTGCTTGACGCGGATCGCAAAGCGGCCATCCTGCGGCAAGCGTTTTTCGGAAATATCCAGGTCCGACATCAGTTTCAGCCGCAGCGCCAGCGACGCCGCGATCTTGATGTCGGCCTCGGTTTGCAGGTGCAGCACGCCATCGATGCGGAAACGGATCTGCAGGCGCCCTTCCTGCGGCTCGATATGGATGTCCGACGCGCGCACCTGGGTCGCATCGTCGAACACCGATTGCAGCAGCTTGACGATGGGCGCCTCTTCCAGTCCCGGATTGGCGGCCAGCGCGCCGAAATCGACCGACACGTCGCCCAGGTCCTGTTCCAGCTCGCGGGTCAGCTCGGTGATGTCTTCGGTGCGGCGGTAAATCCGGTCGATCGCTTGCAGCACTTCGGTTTCATTGACCACCGCCAATTCGATGCCGCGCTTGACCAGCCGCGCGATTTCATCGTAGGCAAACAGGTCGGTCGGATCGGACATGCCGACCAGCAAGGTGCCGCGCCGGTCTTCCAGCACCAGCGCGCGAAAACGCCGCGCCTGGGTTTCCGGCAGCAACCGCACCAGTTCGGCATTGATATTGAAAAACTTCAGATTAATATAGGGAATGTCGAGCTGCTTGGCCAGCGCGCCCGAAATCTGTTCTTCCGTCACATACCGGTTTTCGACAAACACGCGGCCCAGCTTGCGGCCGGTGCGTCTTTGCTCCGTCAACGCCAAACCCAGCTGTTCTTCCGAAAGCAAATTCTGCTGTACTAAGATTTCCCCCAGCCGGACTTTTTCTGGCCTTGCCATGCTGACTCCTCAAATTGCTAGCTGGCGACATTTTATTCTAGAACGTCAACTTTCTTGAAGTAAATAAGCTGATGCGACAGTTTGCGCCGCTGCCGGCAGAAATACTTGCCGCACAGCTGTATTTTTGACGATAATCAATGGCAACCTCCACTCACTGCCATCCATCAGCGATTTTCCATGACCGTAGCCGCAATCCGCTTCCGCGCTGTCGCCCAACGTTATGCGGCCAAGCCGGTCTTGCAAGGCGTCGACCTGGACATCCAGCGCGGCGAATTCTTTGGCCTGGTCGGCATCAACGGCGCCGGCAAGACCAGCCTGATCAAATGTCTGTTCGATTTTTGCGCGCTCGATGGCGGCAGCATCGAGATCTTCGGCCAGCCGCACCGCGCGCCAGGCGCGCGCGCGCCACTGACTTTCTTGCCTGAGCGCTTCATGCCGCCCTACTATTTGACCGGCAAGGATTTCCTGTCCTACCTGCTGACATTGCAGGGTATTTCCTATCAGCAAGTCGAGATCGAACGCGTGTTAAACGGACTCGACCTGGAGTTAAGCGCACTCAGCCGCCCGACGCGCAACTATTCCAAAGGCATGACGCAAAAGCTGGGCCTGGCCGCCTGCCTGCTGGCCCATAAGCCGATGCTGGTGCTGGATGAACCGATGAGCGGACTCGACCCGAAAGCGCGCGCGTTGCTGAAGCAGCAGTTGTTGCAATTGCGCCCAGCCGGCAGCACCGTCTTGTTCACCTCGCACGCGCTGGCCGATGTCGATGAATTGTGCGACCGCCTGGCGATCCTGCACGACGGAAAAATCCGCTACGCCGGCACGCCAGCCGGCTGCCGCGCCGCCTATGGCGCGGCGACGCTGGAGCAGGCATTCCTGCAATGCATCGCATAAAAGTCGCGTCAAAAATACCCTCAAGAAAAACTTAGTGCTACACATCATTATTTGTCGGTCGGCACAGTGAAAACGCTAAAAAATTTCTTGAAAAAATACTTGCTGCACGACAGGATTACAACAAGTACATATCTATCCTTTACGTAATAATGGCGTCTTGAAATCCCCCGTGAAGTCCAGAAACTTCACGATAGATGAGGCCGTCACGAAATTGCACACCGGATTGGATCGTAATGAATAAACCTCTGTTGATTTCCGGCCTGTCCTGCCTGCTGCTGTCGGCCTGCGCCTCGCACCAGACGCCGCTGTCGCCCGGCCATCTGGCGCCTGCGCCGCGGCCGGCCGGCACGATTCCCGATCCGGTGCGGCAAAGTACCGCGCTGCCGGCGCCGGTGCCGGCGGCCAAGGTCGAAACCTATAGCGTGACGGTGCACAAGGTGGCGGTGCAATCGCTGCTGTTCGCACTGGCGCGCGACGCCGGCATGAATATCGACATTCACCCCGGCATCGAAGGCGTGGTGACGCTGAACGCGCTGAACCAGACGCTGCCGCAATTGCTGACGCGCATTTCCCGGCAAGTCGACATGCGCTACGAAATCGACGGCAAGAACTTGCTGGTCTTGCCGGACACCCCGGTGTGGCGCAATTACAAGGTCGATTACGTCAGCATGGCGCGCAGCACCAATAGCAGCGTCAATATCGCGACCCAGATTTCGACCGCCGGCGGCGGCTCGAACAGCGGCGGCAACACGAATAATGGCGGGAACAACGCGGCCAGCAGCGGCGGCAATAACGGCGGCAACAATAACTCGACGACGCTGGTGGTCAACCGCTCGGAAAACAATTTCTGGTACAGCCTGGAACGCAATATCCGCGACTTGCTGCGCGAAACCACGCAAAACGATGTGCAAACCGATCCGCTGGCGCAACTCAATCAGCAACTGAATCAGCAACTAAGCCAACAAGCTAACCAACAGCCGGGCAACGCGCCGCACAACCAGCAAACAGCACCGCAGCCTGGCGATCCGAATGGCCAGCCGCTGATGAAACTGGCCAATAAAGGCGCGCCATCGTCGGTGGTGGTCAACGTCGAGGGCGGCTTGATCGCGGTGCGCGCCACCGGCCGCCAGCATGAACGCATCCGCGCATTCCTCGATATCGTGCTGGGCAGCGCCAAGCGCCAGGTCTTGATCGAAGCGACCATCATCGAAGTACAACTCAGTAATGAGTATCAGCAAGGCATTAACTGGTCGCGCCTGCATGGCGGACTGAGCCTGACCCAGAAACAGGTCGGCAACACCGCCCTGTCGTCCGGCGTGACGCCCGGCGCCCCGCCGGGATTGTTCGTGCTCGATTACGCCAATCCGACTTCGCGGCTGGGCAATATCACGACGACGATTCAATTGCTGGAATCGTTCGGCAAGGTCAAGGTCTTGTCGAGTCCGAAAATCAGCGTGCTGAACAACCAGACCGCGATGTTGAAAGTGGTCGACAACAATGTGTTCTTCACCATCAAGGTGACGCCGGCCGTGCTCGGCACCAATGGCTCGGCCACCATCCCGGCCACCTACGAATCGAAACTGGAAACCGTGCCGGTCGGTTTTGTCATGAGCGTGACGCCGCAAATTTCCGAGAACGATGAAGTGACGCTGAACGTGCGACCCAGCATCACCCGTATCGTCGGTTACGTGCAAGACCCGAACCCGGCGCTGGCAGCCGAAAAAGTGACCAGCCAGGTGCCGGTGATCCAGGCCCGCGAACTGGAATCGATCATGAAAGTGAGCAGCGGCCAGATCGCCGTGATGGGTGGCCTGATGCAGGATTCGGTCGACAACGCCAGGGACGGCATCCCCGGCCTGAGCCAGCTTCCCCTCATCGGCAACCTGTTTAGTTACCGCAATGAAAGCGGCAACAAGACCGAGCTGGTCATTTTCATGCGGCCGGTGGTGGTCAAGGACGCCAGCCTCGATGGCGACTACAAGGATTACCGTTATTTGATACCGGACCAAAAGCCGCTCAATAGCGAGCCGTATTCGGAATCGAACGCGCCGGTCCGGCCGGGAGAGGTATCATGAGCTTGTTGATGCAGGCGCTCAAGAAAGCCGAGCGCGCCAAACAAAACAGTTTGCACGAAGAAGAGCTGGAAAAGCCATCCGAAGCGTACGACCAGGTGTTGTCGCTGGCGCCGCAGGAAAGCTTGCCGCCCCGCGCCGCGCCAACCGCGCCGGTCGAGCCGGCCAGCGACTTGCGGCTGGAACCGCTGGGCGGAGAGCCGGTCCAGCCCGATCCGGCACCGCCCGCTTCAGCGCCTCCTTCCCCCCCGCCAGCGCCGCCCTCTCGTCCGGCCACGCGCCACGCAGCGCGGCCCGCAGCGGCACGCGCAGCGACCACGATCGACCCGGCCACCTTGCGCCTGGCTGTGCTGGGCACTATTTTATTGCTGGTCATCGCCGGTTTTGCGGCCTGGTTCTGGCTGGCCAGCACCGGTCCGGGCGCCGGCGCCAGCTTGCCGATGGTGCCGATGCCATTGACCGATGCGCCCGGCTCCGTCGGCGCGGCAAATGGACCGCTGCTGGTGACGCCAGGCACCGACGCGCCGGCAATACCGCCAGCACAATCGCATGACGAAGCGGGTGAGCGAACTGAACAACAGCAAGCGATGCAAATAGCGGCGCAAGCCGAAATAATTGCCCGCCTACAACAGCAGCAACAACGCCAGCAATCTCAGCAATCTCAGCAACAAGCCGCAACATTGCCGCCAGTGGTGGCCGCCGACAATAGCCAGATCCACGTGTTACGCAGCGACGTGGCGCCGTCCATCCCTCCCGGCGTGCAAAGCGCCTATCAAGCCTACACGGCCGGCGACATGGCCAGCGCCAGCACCTTATACGACAGCGTGCTGCAACAGGATGCCAATAATCGCGACGCCCTGCTCGGCCTGGCCGCCGTCGCGCTGCGCCAGCAACAGGGACAGCAGGCGGCATCGCTGTACCTGCGCCTGCTGGAACTCGATCCCGACGATGGCGACGCGCTGGCCGGGTTGATCAGCCTGCGCCAGGGCGACACGGCACACGGCGAAACGCGCCTGAAAGCGATGTTGCAACGCGCGCCGGACAGCGGCCCGGTATTGTTTGCCCTCGGTAATCTGTATGCCAAACAACAGCGCTGGACCGAAGCGCAGCAACAATTTTTCAGCGCTTACAGCGCCGCGCCCGACAATCCCGACTATGCATTCAACCTGGCGGTCGGGCTGGACCGCTTGAACCAGCCCGCATTGGCGCTGACTTATTACCAGCGCGCAGTGACGTTGGCCCAAAACAAGGCCGCCGGTTTCGACCGCAACGCCGTGGCCCGGCGCATGCGCGAACTCGGCGCCGCTCCACTAGCGGCCAAGGAATAAATGGCGATGGCAGAACAGGCAAAACTTCCGCTGGGCAAGCTGCTGATCCAGAAAGGCGTGATCAGCGAAGACCAGCTGCGCATCGCGCTGATCGAGCAAAAACGCAGCAGCGAACCATTGGGGAAACTGTTGATTACGCTCGGCTTTGTCACCGAAGCAACGGTGCGGGTAGCGCTCAGCGAAAACCTGAAACAGCAAAGCGCCGACCTGGGCAGCCTGGTGGTCGACGCCATCGCCTTGAAACTGATCCCGAAAGAAGTGGCCAAGCGCTACCGCGTGTTTCCCATCGTCTATGAACGCGATCACGACAACCTGATCCTGGCAATGGCCGATACCAGCAATATCGTCGCGCTCGACCAGATCAGCGCGATGCTGGTCAAGGGCATCACCATTTCGACGCTGCTGGTCAATGAGTCCGATATTTCGCGCGCGATCGACCAGTATTACGGCTTTGAATTGTCGATCGACGGCATCCTGCATGAAATCGAGACCGGCGAAGTCAATTACGCCAGCATGGCCTCGACGTCGGATGAGTACAGCCAGCCGATGGTGCGCCTGATCGATGCGCTGCTGGCCGACGCGGTGCAAAACAGCGCCTCCGACATCCATTTCGAGCCGGAACAATCGTTCTTGCGGATACGCTACCGCATCGACGGCATCTTGCGGCAGATACGCAGCCTGCATAAATCGTACTGGCCGGCAATGGCGGTGCGGCTGAAGGTGATGAGCAATATGAATATCGCCGAAGCGCGCGCGCCGCAAGACGGTCGCATTTCGATTAAATTTTCTGGCCGACAAATCGATTTCCGGGCGTCGGCGCAACCGACCACGCATGGCGAAAATTTTGTCTTGCGCGTGCTGGACCGCCAAAAAGGCATTGTCCCGCTGGAGGGCCTGGGCCTGGCGGAAAGCGAACTGAACCTGCTAAAACTGATGATTGCCCGGCCCGACGGCATGATACTGGTGACCGGTCCGACCGGCAGCGGCAAGACCACCACCTTGTATTCGATCTTGAATCACATCAATACCGAGAGCATCAACATCATGACGATGGAAGATCCGGTCGAGTACCCGATGACGATGATACGCCAGACCTCGGTCAATGAATCGGCCAAGATGGGTTTTGCCGACGGCATCCGCTCGATGATGCGGCAAGACCCGGACGTGATACTGGTCGGCGAAATCCGCGACAAGGAAACCGCCGACATGGCGTTTTCCGCCGCGATGACGGGACACCAGGTGTATTCGACGCTGCACACGGCGTCGGCGGTCGGCTCGGTGTCGCGCTTGCTCGATATCGGCATCTTGCCCGATATCATGGCCGGCAATATCATCGGCATCATCGCGCAGCGGCTGGTGCGCCGCTTGTGTCCGTATTGCAAACAGGAACACCCAGCCGATGCGCTTGAACACAAGCTGCTGGGTCTGCATGCCGACGATGCGGCGGCCACGATCTGCCGCGCCGGCGCATGCGAACGCTGCCAGCACCAAGGCTACAAGGGCCGCCTGGCGATCATGGAAATCTTGAAAATGACGCCGGAGCTCGATGAACTGGTGGCCCGCCGCGCCTCGTCGCGCGAGCTGAAAAATGCCGCCATGGCCGCCGGTTTCCAGTCGCTGGTCGATGACGGTGTGCGCCGCGTGCGCGAAGGCTTGACGACGCTGGAAGAAGTCGCGCGCGTGGTCGACTTGACGGACAGGCTGGCCTGATGCCGCAATATACCTACCGCGCCATGGATGCGAGCGGGGAACTGATACCCGGCAGCATGGACGCCAGCAATGTGCCGGACCTGGAGTCGCGCTTGCACCGCATGCAGTTGGACTTGATCGATTGCAAGATCACCGGCCAGCATGTGATCTTGCTCGGCAAGCGGGTGATACGCCGGACCGACCTGATCAACTTCTGTTTCCATATGGAGCAATTGACCGGCGCCGGCGTGCCGATCCTGGAAGGTCTGGACGACTTGCGCGACAGCACCGACCACCCGCGTTTGCGCGAAGTGGTGACCGACTTGATCGAAAGCATAGAAGGCGGCTTGCACCTGTCGGCCGCGCTGGCCCAGCATCCGGATATTTTCGACGCCACCTTCACCAGCCTGATCATGGCCGGCGAGCAAAGCGGCAAGCTGGCCGAGGTGTTCAAGAACTTGTCGGAAAGCTTGAAGTGGCAAGACGAGCTGGCGGCGCACACCAGGAAAATCATCACCTACCCGGTCATCGTCGCGCTGGTGGTCACCGCCGTGACGTTTTTCCTGATGATGTACCTGGTGCCGCAATTGACCGCCTTCATCAAGAACATGGGCGGTGAATTGCCTTTCCACACCCGCGCACTGATTGCCATCTCGAACATCTTCATCGATTACTGGTATATCTTGCTGGCTTTGCCGGTCATTTCCCCTATTTTCTTGCGGGCCTGGATCAAGCGCAGCGAGCGGGCGGCGTATGCCTGGGATGCTTTCAAGCTACGTGCCTGGTTGCTGGGACCGGTCTTGCACAAAATCATACTGGCCCGTTTCGCCACCTTTTTTGCCCTGATGTATGGCTCCGGCATCACCATCCTCGACTGCATGCGCTTGTCCGAAGGCATCACCGGCAACCGCCTGATCGCGGCCGGCTTGCGCCGTGCCGCTGCCTATATTTCTGAGGGACAAGGCATCACGGCGGCGTTCCAGCAGGCCGGCATCTTTCCGCCGCTGGTGATCCGCATGCTGAAAGTCGGCGAAGCGACCGGCTCGCTCGATACAGCCTTGCGCAATGTCAGTTATTTCTACAACCGCGAAGTCAAGGAACTGATTGAAAAGGTGCAAGCGATGATAGAACCGGCCATGACCGTGATCCTGGGGCTGTTGCTGGGCTGGATCATGCTGTCGGTGCTGGGGCCGATTTACGACACGATCAGCACCATCAAGACATGAGGCCGACTGTGTTCCCCTTATTCCATCAGCAATTATTCTATGTGACCAGCGATCAGCTGTGCGCCTACGACTGGCGGCACGGAAAATTGTCGCCGGGCCAGCAGTTTGCCGCCAACGCCGATGGCCTGGACCAGTTCGCCGCCTACCTGGAAAGCCGCTCTACCGTGCCAGCCTATTTGCTGACCGATTTGATCGAGGAAGATTTCCAGCGCCAGTTGCTACCCCATGTAGGCGGCAAGGCAGGCCGGGAATTGATCACGCGCCGCCTGACCCAGTTGTATCGCGACACGCCATTCCGCATGGCAAGCATACTCGGCCGCGACACGGCGGGCCGGCGCGACAACCAGGTGCTATTCAATGCGCTGACCAATCCGTCGCTGTTGCAGCCGTGGCTGGAAGCGCTGGAATATTTAAAAATTCCGCTGGCCGGCCTGTATTCCAGCAGCTTGCTGGGCGCCGCGCTGGTCGGTAGATTGAAGCTGCGGCAAGAGCATTTATTGCTGATCACCCAGCAATCGGGCGGCTTGCGCCAAAGTTATTTTGAGCAAGGCAAGCTGCGTTTCAGCCGCCTGACGCCGGCCATCGACCGCGACGGCCTGTCTGTCAATGTTGCAACGGAAACCGAAAAGACCCGCCAATTCCTCACCAGCACCCGTTTGCTGGAGCGCGGCGACGTGCTGCACACGGCGATACTGGCGCCGGGGCCGCACATCGCCGCCTTGCAGGCGCTGTGCCGGGACGGCGTCGAGCTGGCCTACCAGTTCATCGACATGGCGGTCGCCAGCAAACGGCTGGGCTTGCATAATGCGCCGCTGCTGGCCGACCCATTGCTGCTGTCGCTACTGGGCAAGAAACAGCCGGCCAGCCATTATCCGCTGGGGCCGCGCGCCCGCTTTTACCAATTATGGCGCGCCCGGCTGGGCCTGTACGCCAGCACCGCGCTGGCGGCGACCGTGGGCGTATTGTGGCTGGCATGGAATATCTGGAGCATCGTGCTGGTATCGAACGACGGCAGCCGGCTGCAAGCCGAAGCGGCCTCCTACGACCAGCGCTATCAAGCCATCATGTCGTCGCTGCCGCCGGTGCTGGCAAAAGCCGGCGACATGAAAAGCGCGGTCAGCCTGGAACGCCTGATCAGCAGCCAGGCGCCCGGCCCGCAAGCGATGCTGGTGATGGTCAGCCAGGCGCTGGAGCAGTCGCCGGCCATCAATCTGATACAACTGCACTGGCAAGCCGAGCTGCCGTTCTTGAAAGTGAAAGGCGAAGCGCTGCCGTTGGCGCTGGCCGGCATGCCGCTGGGCCCGCCGCAAAGCCTGCGCCTGGAAGCGGAAGTGAACTTGCCGCAAAACGATTACCGTAGCGCCCTGGGCAACATCAATCAATTCACCCAGCAATTGGCGCGGCTGCCGGCCATGCGCGTCGAAATCGTCGACATGCCGCTCGATTTGCGGCCCGCCGCCACATTATCCGGCAAGACAGCGGCGACGGCGGACCATCGCCAGGCCAGATTTATCCTCAAGCTGGTGTGGCGGCCATGAACAGTTTAAAAAAGAAAACATCGGCGGCGCGCCCGCAGGCGTCGTGGCTCGGCGAACTGGGACTGATACGCCGGCCATTGCTGTGCTGCGCGCTGGCCGTGCCGGGCGCCATCGCCGCGATTGGCGTCAGCAACCATTATCTGCATCAGCAGGACGACAGGCTGAAGCAGGCGCAACAGGCGCGGAATGCCGCATCCGAGCGCTTTAATCATGTGGAAAATGAAAAACAGGACATCCGCACTTTCCAGCCCGCCTACGTCGCCTTGCAGCAAAAGAACTTGCTCGGCGCGGAAAACCGGCTGGACTGGATCGAGGTGATCCATCGCAGCCAGCAACAGCGCAAATTGCTGCCAATCACTTATGACATCGACGCACAGCAAGTATTCAAGACCGATGCGCGGGTCGCTATGGGGCCCTATCAATTACGCGGCAGCAAAATGGAACTGCATATGGACTTGCTACATGAAATGGATTTATTCCATTTCCTCGACGACCTGCGGCAACGCAATTATTTCGCAGTACAACAATGCACGATAAAACGCAACAGCGCGGTGGAACAAACGGCCCTCGCGCCCCATCTGTCGGCCGATTGCACGCTGGTCTGGCTGACGCTGGAGCAGCAAGGCGCGGCGCCATGAACAAGCACGGATGGATCATGTCAGCATTACTGGCAAGCATGCCGGTGCTGGTGCATGCCGCGGCGCCGCAACTGGGCCGCTTGTTTTTATCGCCGGCAGAACGCGGCGCGCTCGACCTGCAACGCGATCCGCCGCCGCAAACCGAAGCGGCCCCGGCTAGCGCTGCGCCGCCCGCAGCGCTAGCCGAACCGGTGTTGCTGAATGGCTTGGTCAAGCGCAGCAGCGGCAAATCGACCGCGTGGCTGAACGATGCGCCGCAAAACGATGGCAATAACACGCTGAATAAAAACCAGACGCTGACGCTGCAATTGTCGAATGGCCGCAAGGTGATCTTGAAGCCGGGCCAGCGTTTTGATCCGAACCACGGCAGCGTCAGTGAAGACCATGAACCTTGACGCACGCCACCATGCGAACCAGCGCGGTGCGGCCTTGCTGATCCTGGTCGCCGTGCTCGGCCTGGGCGCGGCCAGCCTGCTGATCGGCGTTTTCGGCAAGAATACCCAGCAAGCGCAGCGCGAACGCAAGACGCTGGCGACACTGGTGCAAGCGCGCGAAGCGCTGCTCGGTTTTGCGGCCGTCAATGGCCGCTTGCCGCGTCCGGCCGCATCCAGCCTCGATGGCCGCGAACAATCCGCCGCCTGCCGCAGCGAAGCCGATTGCAGCGGTTTTTTGCCGTGGGTCACGTTGGGTATCGATGGCGCGGATAGCTGGGGCAAGTTGCTGCGCTACAGCGTCACGCCGGCAATGACGGTGGCGCCGATTGCCGCGCTGTCGGCGGTGGCGACCAAGACCGTGCACAGCCGCGACGAGCGTGGCCGATTATTCTTGCTTGCCGGCTACACTGTGTGCGGCTTAAGCAGCCAGTGCCTGCCATTCGTGGTCTTTTCTCAGGGCCGGAATAACGTTGGTGTTGCGGCCAATGGCATGACCCAGGCTAACATGGCGCAAGGCAATCTGGATGAAGCGGCCAACCAGCAAGCCAGTGTGCGCTTCATCAGCCGCATGGCCAGCGACGATACGGCCCAGCCGGGCGGAACCTTCGACGACATGCTGGTGTGGAGTACCCTGCCAGCTTTGTACCAACGCATGCGCGCGGCGCGGAACTTGCCATGAGAAAGCATCATGAGAAAAGAGTTATGGGACGACAAAACGGCTTCAGCCTGCTTGAAATCGCCATCGTGCTTTTGATCGTCGGCTTGATGATAGGCGGCCTGGTCACGCCGCTGGCGGTGCAGATCGAACAGCGCAAGGTAGCGGATACCAACAAGGCGCTGGACGAAGCGAAAGAAGCGCTGACCGGCTTTGCGGTGCGCTACGGCTACCTGCCCTGCCCGGCCATTTCCGCCAGCAACGGGCTGGAAGACCGCCGCGGCGGCGCCTGCGCCAACGACAAACGCGATGGCTTCCTGCCGTGGGCGACGCTCGGCCTGCAAAAAACCGATAGCTGGGACCACCTGTTGCGCTACAGCGTGACGCCGGCGTTTAGCAATGCCACCGTCTTGTTTTCGCTGCAAACGCCGCGCGACATCAGCGTCGTCACGCGTGGCGCCGACGGTGCGCTGGTGCAAGCGACAGCCTTGAAAGATATTCCGGCGCTGATCATGTCGCACGGCAAAAACGGTTTTGGCGCGACCAGCGGCTCAGGCGTGTCCAGCGCCACCCCGGCCGGCACCAATGTCGATGAGCGCAACAATAGCGCCAATGCCACCACCTTCATCAGCCGGCCCGCCAGCGATGGCGGTCCGGGCGGCGAATTCGACGATATCGTCGTCTGGCTATCGCCGAATATCCTGTACCACCGCATGGTCGCGGCGCAGCGCCTGCCTTTATAGTAGATCGATGATACATCCGATACCGACAATTGCCCGCTACACCTTGCTGGAAGCATTGCGCAACCGGCTGGCCTGCTTATTCCTGCTGGTCGCCTGCATCGCGGTCGGCCTCAGCGGTTTTTTGAATGAATTGGCGCTGACCGAAAGCCGGCAAATGCAAGCCGCGCTGCTGGCGGCGCTGCTGCGCTTTGCCGCGGTGTTCTTGATCGCGACGTTTGTCGTCACCAGCATGGTGCGCGAAGCCAACGACAAGGGACTGGAACTGTTGCTGGCGCTGCCGATGCCGCGCTCATCCTATCTGCTGGGCAAGCTGTGCGGATTCGGCTTGCTGGCGCTGATTCCCGCGCTGCTGTTCGGCCTGCTGAGCCTGTTCTTTGCGCCGCTGTTCCAAAGCGCACTGTGGAGCATGTCGCTGCTGTGCGAACTGTGGATCGTCGCCGCGTTTGCCCTGCTGTGCGTACTCAGCCTGAGCCAGGTGATGCCGGCGCTGGCCGCGTGCGCCGGCTTTTATCTGCTGGCGCGCAGCATCAGCGGCTTGCAACTGCTAGTCCATGCGGGGAGCGGTGCACATTCCTGGCAACAACAAATCTTGAGCAGCGGCATCAACTCGCTCGCTTTCCTGCTGCCGAGACTGGATGGTTTTACGCGCACCGAATGGCTGCTGTATCACACCGGCAATAGCGCGGCCTTGCTGGATATCCTGTCGCAAACAGTCATCTACGTCGCGCTGATGACATCGGCCGCGCTGTTCGACCTGTACCGCAAGAATATTTGATGATGCTGAAACCCCTCTCCCATATACCAAACAGCGTGCTGGCCGCGCTGGGACTGGCCGCGCTGCTGCAATGCGGCTGGCACCTGGCCCATCCGCTGCCGCCCGCCAGCGGCCGGCCATTGCCGCCGGCGCCGGCGCCGGCGATGCTGCAACTGGCCAGCCTCGGCGAACCGCTGGCCTTGTCCAAGGCGACCATGTTGTACCTGCAAGGGTTTGAAGATCAGGACGGCATCAGCCTGCGCTGGACGCAACTCGATTACGACCGCCTGCGAGACTGGCTGGGCGCGGCGCTGGACCTCGATCCGCGCGGGCAATATCCATTGATGGCCGCCAGCGAAATCTACGCGGCCGTGCCCGATCCGGTGCGCAGCCGCATCATGCTCGATTTTATCGCGCGCCGGTTTGCCGAAGACCCGCACCGGCGCTGGCCGTGGCTGGCCCACGCCGCCATTGTCGCCAAGCACCGCCTGCACGACTTGCCGCTGGCGCGCCACTATGCGCAAGCAATCCGCGAACAGGCGAACGCAGCCGAGATGCCGGCCTGGGCGCGCGAGCTGGAAATTTTCATCCTGGAAGACATGAACGAACTCGACAGCGCAAAAATCCTGATCGGCGGCATGATCAGCAGTGGACAAATTTCCGATCCGCATGAACTGGCATTCCTGGAGCGTCGCTTACAGGAAATTGCCGCGCGGCAAAGATGAGAAATTTCTCCATTGAACAGCCAATTTGATTAGACTGATACGGCAACACTTACTGAAAGAAAAGGAGTCCTCATGTCAACCACCGCCCGCCGCCAGCACGGTTTTACCCTCGTGGAAATCGCCATCGTGCTGGTGATTATCGGCTTGCTGCTGGGCGGCGTACTCAAGGGCCAAGGCTTGATCGACAGCGCCAAGGTCAAGAACCTGATCCAGCAATCGAATTCGCTGACGGCCGCCGTCAACGCCTACCAGGACAAATTCCGCGCGCTGCCCGGCGACGATATCCAGGGCACCTTGCACGTACCTAACTCGGCCGGCAACGGCAATGGCGACGGCCAGATCGGCGACGGCCAGCCGCGCGAATTCACGCTGGCGCCGCAACATCTGGCGCTGGGCGGCTTCATCACCGGCTCCTACAACGGCACCTCGCAATTCATGACCAGCGCCCAGGGCGGCGCCGTCTACCTGTACAACGACGAAGTCGGCGGACGTTCCGGCAACGGCATCCGCTTCGACAACTTGCCCGAATCGTTCGCCGAACAGCTAGACAGCAAGCTCGACGACGGCGTCGCCAATACCGGCTCGGTGCGCGCCAAGGCGCCATACGGCAATACCGGCGCCATCATCAGCCGCACCGCAGTATTCTTCTGAAGCAATAGTGCATGCTGATTTAGCGTTATCATAGGGGCCAACGCCGGTAGCGCCAGTGTGGTGCACCGGCATTCTTTTTCCAGGTTCCCATGAGCAAACTTGTTTCTTCAAGACGGCGCGTCTTCCTGATGCGCCACGGCAGCGTGACGTACTTCGACGACAGCGGCAAACCATTCCTGCCAGAATCAGTCCCCCTGAATGAATCTGGCCGCAAGCAAGCGACCGCGGCCGGCGCAGCCTTCGCCGCGCAGCAAGTGCGCTTCGACCGCGTCATCGTGTCCGGCTTGCCGCGCACGGTAGAAACCGCAATCCGCGTACTGGCCGAAGCGGGCCAGCAGATCGCTATCGAACAATGGCCGGAACTGGAAGAATTGCGCGGTGGCCGTCTGTCGACCATTTCCGACGCCGACCTGCAAGACGCCTTCACCGGCGCCTTCTACGGCGTGGTGCCGGAAGACAAGCAATTCCTCGGCGGCGAATCGGTCGGCGAATTGATGGACCGCGTGTTTCCCGCGCTGGACAAACTGCGCGCCGACCCGTCGTGGGACACCGTGCTGCTGGTCTTGCACGGCGGCGTCAACCGGGCGATCCTGTCCTACGCACTGACCGGCCAGCGCCTCTTCCTCGGCAACATGGCGCAAACGGCAGGCTGCATCAACGCACTCGACGTCGGCACCGAAGAGCACGACTGGGTAGTCCGCTTCACCAACTTCGCCCCGCCGGGACCGCTGCAACTGCATACCCGCAGCACGACGATGGAACAGTTGCTGGAGCAGTACAAGAGGTCGCGCAGATAGGCTGTTTGAGAGCGCTGATGCCGCCGAAAAACATCCATATCAATGCTTCTCCAAAACGCCTGAAAAATCGGTAGAAAAATCATATGCCATTTAAGTTATTGTAATCAATGACTTATAATTGGTGTGTTCCCCGCATGCGCGGGGATGAACCGATGCTGACAGGCCGTCTTTCCTTCGATATGCAGTGTTCCCCGCATGCGCGGGGATGAACCGGCCTGACAATAGTGCACGGCAGCGGCAACGCAGTGTTCCCCGCATGCGCGGGGATGAACCGGCGGTTGACTTCGAGTCACGCGGATTCGGTAAGTGTTCCCCGCATGCGCGGGGATGAACCGTGCGGATGATTTTTAACCCCTCGAAGGAATTTGTGTTCCCCGCATGCGCGGGGATGAACCGAGGGTCTTGTACTTGCTGGTGCTGGTGGTGGCGTGATCCCCGCATGCGCGGGGATGAACCGCCGCTCACCCGTGGGTGGTGGAGCGGGATTATGTGTTCCCCGCATGCGCGGGGATGAACCGGCCGAGCTTGACGTAACCTGGGATGCGTTCGCGTGTTCCCCGCATGCGCGGGGATGAACCGCCGCAGCAGCCCGCCATGCATTGTCAGCAATAGTGTTCCCCGCATGCGCGGGGATGAACCGACCAGTGGTCAGGAGTTTGACCGTGCAATGCGGTGTTCCCCGCATGCGCGGGGATGAACCGTTTTAGCGGGGAGCCCCGTTCCGTCTTAGTACGTGTTCCCCGCATGCGCGGGGATGAACCGCGCCAAAACAACAATCAACGCCGCACCAATGGGTGTTCCCCGCATGCGCGGGGATGAACCGTGAACGTCGACCCGGCAGCATACCCGATGCGCGTGTTCCCCGCATGCGCGGGGATGAACCGATTTTTTCTCCATCGCTGGCCGCTGGCGTCAAGTGTTCCCCGCATGCGCGGGGATGAACCGAGCATTAGCGCTGCCGATCCCCGCGCCACTGGGTGTTCCCCGCATGCGCGGGGATGAACCATCAGCGCATCATTATTCATAATGGGATATTCCGTGTTCCCCGCATGCGCGGGGATGAACCGGTCACTGGTGGCGCCGGTGATTCGGCCCACCTGTGTTCCCCGCATGCGCGGGCATCAATTGAATGCTTTCCGCAGATACGATTAGTTCGATACAGGCAGGTGGTACATTTATCGGCACGGCGTTGAGGATGGCAAAACCGTCATGAAGGCGCTTGAGCATAACCAGTCCGCCGCCCGCGCCCCCACTGCTCGGCATCCGCGCCCCGGCCCACAACATGAACCCACTGTCACGACGCTTGCATGCGACACGGTGCCAGGAATAATCGCGCAGGTTCGCCGATAACGATGACGATGAATAAAAAATTACCTTGAAAATAAATACTCAATTAGTAATATTTTTTCATTAAACGATGTATAATTAATATTTGTGTTATTGATAATTAAATAGGGAAAATGAAAAAGATACATTTCGCCAAACTGCTGCTGAGCACTCTCATCGTCAGCGCATCCATGCATGCCCACGCCACCACATACTCCAACGTTGGCCTATCGTCGACCCCCATTTGGACTTTCGGCAAAGGAGCGACCCCGAATTACGGCGAAACCTTCACCTCGCCCGGCGGAATACTGGAAGACTTCACCTTTTATGCGCTTTCAGGAACTAAAGGAAACGCCGCCTTAACGATTGCAGCCTGGGATGGCAACAAGGCCATCGGACCCGCCTTGTACACAAGCTCGCCAATATCATACGGTGGCGGAGCACAAGCAATCGGGGCGACCGGCATTAACCTGGCATTGCAGGCAAATACCAGTTATATCGCGTATCTGACGGTCGCAGGCGTGACCAGCCCGATTCCATCGGCCACCTTTCAAGGATCGGGCAATAATGGCGGCCTGCCGGGCAAATTCGTTTATTCGACCGCCAACGACCCTCTTTTAGCGAATCAGTCGTGGAGCCCGTGGACTGCCAGTAATATGGCTTACACAGCCAATATCACTGCCGCGGTACCTGAGCCGGAAACATACGGCATGCTGCTCGCTGGCCTGGGCCTGATCGGCTTTGCCGTTCGACGCAAGGCCAGACCGGCCTGATCGAAACCGGCGTCCGGCATCAAACAGGCATGGCTGACGACGCTGCCGGCAGTGCCGTCGGCAGCCGCGCGGATACCTAGGCACTGCCGGCAATCTTCCGCAACGCCAGCAGCAGCCGGTCCATATCCTCTTCCGGCGTGAACACCGCCGGCGTCACCCGGATGCACGCACCCGACGCCAGGCCGTCGCGGTGCACCGTAAAGATGCCGTGCTCATCCAGCAAGCGCTTCGCCAGCGCCACATTATCCGCCAGCGAGGTTTTGCCGCGCAGGCGGAACGACGAGATCGCGCTGGCCAGGCGCGGATCCGGCGAGGCCAGCACGTCGATGCCCTTGATGTCGCGCGCCGCTTCGACCCAGCGGTTGCGCAACAGCCGCAGGCGGGCCTGCTTGTTGGCCACGCCGATCTGGTCGTGCAAGTCGAACGCCAGCGGCAAGGTCATGAACGCCGCAAAGTTGGCGGTGCCGGTATGCACCCGGTTGTAGACGTTGGCGTCGTCGGGTTGCCCCATGCAGGGCTCGATGTCTTCGATGCGGCTGCGCTTGATGTACACCGCCCCCACCCCGACCGGCGCGCCTATCCATTTGTGCAGGTTGATGCCGGCGAAGTCCGCTTCCAGATCCGGAATGCGCATGTCCAGTTGGCCGAAGCCGTGCGCCGTGTCGACGATGACGTCGACGCCGCGCCGGCGCGCCATGCGGCTGATCTCGGCCACCGGCAACACCATGCCGTTGCGGTGGTTGACGTGGGTCAGCAACATCAATTTCAACTTCGGATGCCGCTCCAGCGCCTGCGCATAACAGTCGATCACGGATTGATGGGTGGCCGGTTCCGGCAAGCTGATCGACACCACGTCGACGCCGCGGCGCTGTTTCAGCCATTGCATGGCGCAAATCATGCCGTCGTAATCGATATCGGCGTACAGCACCGTGTCGCCGCTGCGCAAGCCGCGATAGCCGCCGATCAGCGCCAGCAGCGCTTCGGTGGCGCCGCGGGTAAACACGATTTCATCGGGCGCCACGCCGAGCGCCGTGGCCGTGCGGCGGCGCGCCGCCTGGTAGTCGTGCGGAAAATCCTGGCGCGCATAGAAAGAATTGCCGCGATTCACCCTGGCAAGGTTTTCCTGGTAGGCGGCCAGCACCGGGCGCGCCATCGATCCCCAGTAACCGTTATCGAGCAGCACCGCCTGATCGCTCATGTCGTATTGCGCGGCGACGCCGGACCAGTATTGCCGGTCCAGCGCCAGCGCATCGGCCGCCACGCCGGACGGCGCCGCCGGCAGCGCAGCCAGCGGCGCCTGGCCGGCGGCCAGCGCACAGCCCGGAACCAGCGGCAGCAGCATGCCGGTCCGCAGCCAGGCGCGGCGGCGCCGGTTGACAGCCTGGTTGACAGTCATGTCATCACTCAAAATTTCACCCGGTATTCGACGTACAGATTGCGGCCATCGGTATCGTATGGCGCATTGCGCGAATAAATCAGACCGCGGCTGGCCTGGAAGGTTGCCTCGTCCGGATATTTATTGAGCACGTTGTCGACGCCAAAACGCAGCGAATGCATCTTGTTGAACTTGTAGCTGCCGGCCAGGTCGAGGAATTTCATCGAACCAAAGCGCTGGAAGATATCGCCGGTCGAGTTGCCCGAGCTGTCGGTCCAGGCGCCGTAGTAGCGCACCTTGGCCAGCGCGCTCCACTGGTCCCAATCGTAGGCGGCGCTGAAGGTGGCTTTTTGGCGCGGCAGTTGCTGTTCGAAGACGGTGCGCTGGGCGTCGCTGGTGACCAGGCTGGATTTGCCGTTATCGACCTTGGTGCTGTTGTAGTTGTACGCCACCGTCAGGTTCAGTTTGCCGATACCGAGCGCCTTCAGGTAATTGCCGACGATATCGACGCCGCGCGTGGTGGTGTCGAAGTCATTGGTGAAATAGCTGACCGAGGTGTAATGCAGCGGATTGGCGAGACCGGCCGGCACCGCGAACGAGGCCGAGGTGCTGAAGCGGTCGCTGACCTTGATGTTATACAAATCGACCGAGCCGGAATAACCGTAGGCCGTCTTCCACGTAAAACCGAGCGAGGCATTCTTCGATTTTTCCGGTTTTAATGGCTGTGCGCCGAGCAGTATCGCCAGCGGATCGCTGTTCGCCAGGCGGCCGCTGGTAAACACTTGCAAGGTCTTGGTGTCGAGGCCCTGGTTGGTGATGTTGGTATTCAACTGGCCCGGCGTCGGGGCGCGGAAACCGGTCGAATACGAACCGCGCAGCGCGAAGTCCGGCGTCACCGTGTAGCGCGCCGACAGCTTGCCGTTGACGGTGTCGCCGAACTCGGAAAAATGTTCATAGCGGGCCGCCGTGCCGATGCTGAACCGCTCGGTGAACGGCACTTCCACGTCGACATAGGCGGCATAGCTGTTCTCGTCCCAGCTGCCGGCCTGGCGGTCGCTGTAACCGGGCGCGCCGCTGGAGTTGGCGTCCAGTCCGGTCGCCGCGCCGGGGCCGACGGCATACGATGCCGGATCGCCGGCCTTGATGCCATAGGTTTCCTTGCGCCACTCGGTGCCGAAGGCGATGTTGATCGGCTGCGGCAATGCCGCCATCGGCAATTCATAGTTGAAGTTGGCGTTGACGATTTTTTCTTGCTGCGACAATTGGCCCAGGTAGAACGAAGTCGGGCTGGCCGGTCCCAGCGATGCGTTGATCGAGTTACCCAGCGTATAGTCGATGCGGCTGCGGCCGAACGAGGCGCTGACATCCCAGCCGAACGCATCGGTGAAGTGGCCGCGCAAGCCGCCGACCAGTTGCACGTCGTTTTGCTGGTTCGAATATTGCGGGCTGAAGCCGACCGGATACAGCTTGCGCAAGTCCCAGCCCGGGAGCGCGGTGCTCAGCTTGTAGGCGCCGGCCGTGGTGTCCGGATTGCGCCAGTTGAAATCGGTGCTGCCGTCGCTATGGCCGAACATGCCGTGGCTGTAAAAACCGACGTCGTTCCACAGGGTGGCGCTGGCTTCGAAGCCGAGCCGCTGGTTTTCCAGTTCCGGCTGGCCCCAGCGCTGTACCGGATTCGGCACGCTCAAGTTCGGATGCGCGGCCTGGAAGGCGATCGCGTCGGCGCGCTGGCGGGTGCGCGAGGTCGGATCGGACTGCCCCGCTTCGGCGAACAGCGCTACCCGGCCGGTGTCGCCGACGGCAAAACCGTGACGCGCATTCAATTCCAGGCCGCGTCCGTCGCCCGCCGAATAACGCGAACCGCGCAGCGAGATGTCGGTGCCGATGCTGTCGTCGAGAATGATGTTGATGACGCCGGCGATCGCATCGGAACCATACTGGGCCGACGCGCCGTCGCGCAACACTTCAATCCGCTTGATCGCGCTGACCGGGATTTGCGCCAGGTCGGCCGCCTGCGCGCCGCGCGCGCCCAGCAAGGCGCTGCGGTGGAAACGCTTGCCGTTGACCAGCACCAGGGTCTGGTCCGGCGACAGGCCGCGCAAGGTTGCCGGACGCACGAAGACCTGGCCATCGGCGAGCGGCAAACGCTGTACCACGAACGACGGCACCAGTTGCGCCAGCACATCGTTCAAGTCGTGCGACTCGACCGCGCCGATATCTTCACGGGTGAACACGTCCACCGGCGCCATGGTGTCGAACTGGGTGCGGTTCGAGCGCCGGGTGCCGGTGACGATCACGCTGTCGGCGGCGCTGGTTTCCGCCGGCGCGGCGCTGGCCTGCGGCGCCGCGGCGCTGGTGGTGGTTTGAGCTTGCGCCTGGGCGCACAAACCAAGGACAAACAGCGCTACCGCGCTCGCGATATGGGTACGTTGGAATTTCATGACACGATTCTTTGCAATATAAGGGATGTGGAATGTCTGCCAGGAATTCAGGGCGTCCCCTGGATTCGTAAGAGAACCAGCTTTTCAGCGAACAGCGTCCGGGCTTGCCCGGATCAAACTGAGCGGTATGCTACAAATCCTGTGTTACATAGAGATGACTTGCAAAGAATGTCATTGCATGCCTTAAAAATAATCTTTCATGGCGCTGCCAAGAGCAATCAAGGGCGTGGCCGTCATAAAAGAACGCGGCAAGCGATATCGGGTTGAGTTGTCAAGCGGGAAGAAACGTCGCCTAAATACAACATCGTTACTTATTTTCGCTTTGCAATCGCCGAGGGCGGCGATCTGATGAGGGAAATGTCTGTTCATTGGCGCACATAAATACATGACCTAATGTATCGGGTGTAAGCAGACGTATGAAACATGCCGTCCTGCTAACGGCGCTCTATAGTGAAGCTATGTACTTCACTTGGAGAACACCATGAAAACCTTCCTTCTTTGCGGCGCGGCGGCAATCGTGCTGGGCAGCGCGGCGCTGATGCCGACGCAAGCCATGGCGCAGGCCGGTTTAAGCATCGTGATCAATACCGCTCCACCGCCGCCACGCTACGAAGTCATGCCGGCACCCCGGCGCGGCTACGAATGGGCGCCCGGCTACTGGAACTGGAATGGCCACCGGCATGTGTGGATGGCGGGACATTGGGAACGGCTACATCCGGGCCAGCATTATGCGCGGCCGGAATGGCAGCAAACCCATGGCGGCTGGCGTTTCAATCGCGGCGGCTGGCAAGCCGATCCCCGCCCGGGACCGCCACCGGGAATGGGCCGCGGAAATCACGGACCGCGCGGCGACCGCGACCACGATGGCGTGCCGAACCGGTATGACGACCATCCGAATAATCCGAACCGCAGGTGATCGCTGCCCGTCCGGGCGCAGGCAAATATATGCTGATACTGTCAGGTAATTTTATAAAAAAACCAAGCATCATCGCATAAAACAACCCTGCGCCCGATTGAAAAAAGGATTGAAATCTGCCATTCAGGCATCAAAAACTGCCACCATAAAAACTATCAAAGTCATAGAAACAATATAATTCCACAATAAGTTTCCGTCCGGTATTGTTTGGTTTCTGTCTACCAAAAAGAAAGAAACCGACAATGAAAACACCTAAAAAACATGTGGCTTTTGCGGTCGCCGCATTGGCTTCAAGCATGGCTTTGGCGCAAGTCAGCTCGCCTACCCAGCTGACGCGGGACAATGGCTCGCCGGTCGGCGACAACCAAAACTCGCAAACCGCCGGCCCGCGCGGCCCGGTGCTGCTGCAAGACTCGCAACTGATCGAAAAGCTGCAACGCTTCGACCGCGAACGCATCCCGGAGCGCGTGGTGCACGCGCGCGGCACCGGCATTTTCGGTGAATTTGTGCCGAGCGCCGATATCAGCGCCCTGACCCGCGCCCAGGTATTCAAGCCCGGCACCAAGACGCCGGTGTTCGTGCGCTTTTCGACCGTGATGGGCTATCGCGGTTCGCCGGAACAGGCGCGCGATCCGCGCGGCTTCGCGGTCAAGTTCTACACCCAGGAAGGCAACTGGGACATCGTCGGCATCAACCAGCCGATCTTCTTCATCCGCGACGCCATCAAGTTCCCCGACTTCGTGCACGCCAACAAGCCATCGGCCGTCACCGGCGTGCAGGACGCCAACCTGGCCTACGACTTCTTCGCCCATACCCCGGAGGCGACCAATATGCTGACCCATATGTATCACGAGAACGGCATGCCGGACTCGTACCGCAATATGGACGGTTTTGGCGTGCATGCGTTCAAGTTCGTCAATGCCGCAGGCAAGGTGAATTACGTCAAGTTCCACTGGAAGAGCTTGCAAGGCTTGCATAACATCGCCGGCAAGGATGTTGCCGCCTCGATAGGCGCCGACTGGAATCTGATGAGCAACGACCTGTACGGCTCCGTCAAGGCCGGCAAGTTCCCGGGCTGGGATTTGTATGTGCAAGTGCTGGCGCCGGCCGATCTGGACAAGTTCGACTTCGATCCGCTCGACGATACCAAGGAATGGCCGGCCAGCATCGCCGAACAAAAGGTCGGAACGATGACCTTGAACCGCATCCCGAATAACTACTTCGAAACAACCGAAGAATCCGCGTTTGCGCCGTCGCGCCTGGTGCCCGGCATCGAGCCGTCGGAAGACCGCATGCTGCAAGGCCGGCTGTTTTCGTACGCCGACACCCAGATGTACCGCCTGGGCGCCAACTTCAGCAGCCTGCCGATCAATCGCCCGCTCGCGAAGGTCGTCAATAACAACCAGGACGGCGCCATGTATGCCGGCGGCCGCCAGGGCGAAGTGAACTACGAGCCGTCCAGCATCGGCGAACTGGAGCAGTCGCCGCAATACAAATATGAAACCACCCCGCTGGCCGGCACGACGCAGCAGGCCGCCATCCACAAGACGCAAAACTTCCGCCAGGCCGGCGAGTTCTACCGCTCGCTGTCGGAAGCGGCCAAGCAGGAACTGATCAGCAACCTGTCGGGCGACTTGAACCATGTCAGCCACGAAGGTAACAAGTACACCATGCTGTCGTACTTCTACAAGGCGGATGCGGACTACGGCAAGCGCCTGGCGAAGGCGACCCATGCCGACGTGGCCCGGGTGCAGGCAGCGGCGGCAAAACTCAGCGATTAACAAAGCTCTCCGGTCTTGCCGCATGCCTCGGCAGGACCGGATTTTTCGGGAACAACATCATGCAAAAATTCTTACTGAAATCGCCCTACCTGGCCGGCGCCCTGCTCGCCACGGCCATGCTGGCGGTGATACTGTCGACCGGCTCGATCGCCCACGCTGAAACAGCCAATCCGCCCGACTATGCCGATTCCTGGTTCGCCGCCGCGCGCGCCGGCCGCACCGACATCCTGCAAGCGCTGATCGACGCCAGATTCCCCATCGAAAGCACCACGGCGGAAGGCTACACCGCGCTGACGCTGAGTGCATACAACCACCAGAGCGCGGCGCTGGCCTTGCTGATCGAACGCGGCGCCAATGCGTGCACGGCGGACAAACGCGGCAACACGGCGCTGATGGGTGCGCTGTTCAAGGGCGATGCCGACGTCGCCAGGACGCTGATGGCGACCTCTTGCGACATCGACCAGGCCAACAACGCCGGCGAAACCGCGGTCTCGTTTGCCACCCTGTTCGGCCGGCTCGACATGCTGCCGCTGCTGCGCGAACACGGCGCCGACCTGAACCACATCGACGCCAACGGGCGCACCCCGCTGGCGCTGGCGATCGAACAGCACAACAGCAGCGCCGCGCAAGCGCTCCAGCAATTGGGCGCGCAGTGAGACTGGCGACAAGCGAGCCGGATACCCTGGCGACCGTGATGCAGCACCATGTAATGCACCACCTGACGGAATCGCTGTCGGTCGAGCAGCTGGCCCAGGTCGCGAAAATGAGCACACGCAATTTTGCGCGTGTATTCGTCAAGCAGATGAACGTCACGCCCGCGCAATTCGTGCAGCAGGTCCGTATCGCCACCGCCCGCCATCTGCTGGAAAACAGCGGGCTGGCGCTGAAGACGATTGCCTACCATTGCGGCTTCGGCAGCCCGGCGCGCATGCGGGTGGTGTTTGCGCGGCATGTCGGCATGACGCCGCATCGTTACCGCGACAGCTTGCGCCGGCGCGAACCGGAAGGCTGACCCCGGCCTACCCGCCGGCCAGCTGGCGGAACAGCAGCACCACGTCGGTCTTGGTCAGATAACCGGCCAGGCGGCCGTCGTCGTCGATCACCGGCAGGCGCTCGCCCGGATGGAGTACAAAGGTTTCCATCACCTGCCACAGCGGATCGCCGCGACGCACCCGCGGGTAGTCGGCCCGCAGCAGGGAGGCCGGCCATGCGGCGCCGGCATCGGCGGCGGCCGCATCGCCCAGCAGCGGCATAAAGTCATGCAGCGATACGGCGCCGAGAAACAGTCCGGCCGCATCCAGCACGTATGCATGCTGCCAGCGCTGGCGCAGGAACACCTGCTCCAGTTCCCCGATGGCCTGGCCGCTGCGGATCAGCGGCGCCCCGTCGCGCAGCAGGTCGGCGGCGCTGGTCAGCAGCGGCGCGTGCCGCGCCTGGCCGTTGGCGCCGGCGTAGATCGAGTTCGGCCGCAGCACCCGGGCAATCGAGTAGCTGAGCACGCAGGCCGCCATCAGCGGCACCATCAACCCATAATTTTCCGTCATTTCGAACAGCATCAGGATCGACATCAGCGGCGCATGGGTGCATGCCGCCAGCATCGCGCCCATGCCGACCGCGACCGCCGCCGGCACCGGGACCAAGCCCGGCCACAAGGCCGAGCAGGCGGCGCCGAACAAGGCGCCGCTCACCGCGCCGACAAACAGGGTCGGCGTGAAAATGCCGCCGACCGCACCGGAGCCGGTGGTGGCCGCCACCGCCAGCAGCTTGAGCAGCAGTATCGCCAGCAGCCCCTGCCACAGCCAGGTGCCCTGCAACACCGCATTCACCACGCTGTAGCCATTGCCCCACACGCCAGGCTCGATGATCGACAGGGCGCCCACCAGCAAGCCGCCCAGCGCCAGCTTTAGGCACAGCGCCGCTTGCCAGCGGCCGAACAGCGCGCGGCTGGCATCGAGCAGCGCCAGGTACAGCGGCGCCAGCAAGCCGGCCACGATGCCCAGTCCGGCCAGCGCCAGCGTCGGCGCGCCATGACCGAGCGCGATCGCCGGCAGGTGATACACCGGCGCATAATCGGTCCACGCGCCTAT
>NZ_HG322949.1:2208233-2274411 GCF_000723165.1 Janthinobacterium agaricidamnosum NBRC 102515 = DSM 9628 | reverse complement strand
GAACCGCACAGCGCCGCCAGTTGCACCATCGGTCCCTCGCGTCCGATGGCGCCGCCGCTGGCGACGGTGACGGCCGACGACAAGGCCCGCAGCAGCGACACGCGCGCGCCGAGATCGCCGCTGCCCAGCGCGACCGCCTCCATGTAGTCGCCGCCCTTCTCCCGTTCCGGCTGCCGCCGCGCCCAGGCCAGCAGCAGGCCGGCCAGCACTCCGCCGGCGGCCGGCGCCAGCAGCCGCTGCCACCAGACCAGCCCGCGCGCGATCTGCACCAGGCTGCCGCCGGCGCCATATGCCAGACGTTCGGCCAGCAGGATGGTTTCACGAAAGGCGATGGTGCTGAGCGCGCCGAGAATGCCGATCAGCGCCGCCACGGCGAGCGTGCGCTGCCACGCCAGCGGATGCAGCCGGTCGATCCAGCGCAAGCGCCAGGCTGAATTGCGTTTCAACGGTTCACCTCGCGCCCGCTTGGGCGTAACGGCGCGACCGCCTCAATCAACAGGACATGCATGGCCAGCGAACTCCAGGGATAAATACAAGGATAAGTACAAGGATAAGTACAAGGATAACTGCAAGGATCGCGTAGCAGGGGGCGGCGCAGAAACCAGCCGGTAAGGATACACGAACTGGGGCGGCGGTTGTAGCGTTTGCGGTGGCGCTCCTCAACACCGCGCAAAACTTGGCAAGCTATTTGCAGGCTGCCAGAAAGTCTTGCGCCACGGCTTCAAAAGAAGCGAAAGATTTTTCAAACGCAGGTGGGTCGAGATCGTATACAAGAGGCATGAGATTTTGCGTGTAGCGCTCTTTCAACTCGCCGTTTTCCTTAGCCGCAATCAAAGTCCGCTTGAGAACGGACACTGGTTCTACATCAAACTCAGGATTTTGGCCTTTGAATTCGTCGCGGTCGTTCATGACGAGTTGTGGAAAAATACGCTTTGCGGCAGCCAAAGAAGCGCCTGATTGCTCTGCAATCCGAGCGACATCGTAGACATGCCGAACCAGTGCGGCGTCGATGTCTCCCTGTTTCTGGTGCCCGTCCCACTTGTACGCACAACGCCGTAATAAGGACAAAACTTTTTCCGCGGTCGTCTCTGCCACTGAAATACAATCGATTGACAACGTAGTGCTGGGTACAATGCCGGCCAACGACTCATAGAGATAGCCAAATTCTCGTTTTTCCAGTGGCAGGAGCGGGTGACGTTGAATCAGCTCAAGCTTGAGTTCAGGCCTGAGACTGGGGAGCTGTTCATATGCCGACTTATAGCCGGCGCCAACAACATAGTATCGGTGCGCATCGTTAATATGCGGATTGTTACCGCCATCAAGGTAACCGAGCAACGGAAATCCTAGTGCCTTCATCAACGAGGGAAGAGCTTCGTGCAGGGCGACCAGGCGTGCGCGGTCGCCTCTTCCCTTTTTCAGGGGTTGGGGCGGAGCAGAAAGCAGAACCTTTATGTCGATGTCTTCCGACATTCTATTGATGAGTCCGTATGCTTTGGACAGGCATGTACCGCCAGCAAACACCAACTGTATGCCGGCATCGTGGCGAGTCTGCTCTCCCCGGCGCGTATCGAGGTCGCTGAAATGGCCGTGCGAAATCTTGAGCTCACTCAATCCTTTGAGAAGCTCGGTAATGTGGATGTCTTTTTCAGCGGTCTGTACCGGAAGGCGTCGAAGGAGGCCTTCCGCCGCGAGATCTTCAAGCTCTCGCTGTTGCTTGTCCGTAATCGTTCTCATAGACTATCGAGCGGCCTCCCACCGCAATTTTCCTGCGGATGCGCCGACCACCCGTATTAGCAACGAATGCTCCTGGAAGTTGAGTTGTCTTGCCGGTATTGTATGCATCCGCGGCTTTACTGGACCGCACCGTTACGCCCAATTTTATCAAGGTCTCGGTTGCAAGCGTCTCAAGACTGCCTGCAGGGATAATTGCTCCTGTAACCGAGCTCTTACGTGTCTTGGCGTAGACACCTGTTCCGATACGAACCAGCACACCTTTGGATTGCAAGGCTTTGAGTGCCTGCGTGACTTGCGAAGCGCTCCCCAAATGGGCTATTTCCGCCCGCAAAATGACATTGCCGGTTCGCTGTTTCACGGATCGAAGCAAACGCTCTTCAAGTTTCATCACTTTGCTCCTTCAAGGTTACACGTCAAGGCTATAGCAACCTCGCCTCCACTGTCAATACTTTTCCTTTAGTAACAATGACTTAGGCATTCAAATATTGCCGGTTTTTTTGCCAGGGAAGAAGGACATTAAAACTATTGCACGATCTGGCCAAACCGTCACTCGGCAACGGCTACCCGACCAATTCAATATCAATTAATCAACATCAATGGTATCTATAAGTGTCGATGCATATATTATTAAGCAATCACGCCATCAGGTCTGTTCACGCAGAAACCAGCACCTGATTACTTCTGCTACTACCAAGTAAATCATTCTTTGGTGTAAACCACCGCCGTTCACAAGGGATTGTCCGCCTATTTTCTGTGGCCCTCCCTCTATAGTTGCAAGGCCTTTATCGCAAAAAAGCAACCTTTCCGAACTGTAACCATCTATTGCCCTGAAAAATAGTACCATCAAGCAATTTATCCCCACTGCGATAGAGGTCACTATGATGCAGATGTCACGCCGCCAATTCCTGGGGGTTACTGGCGCGACCATCGCCGGCTCCAGCCTCGCGATGCTCGGCTTCATGCCGGCGACAGCCTTGGCCGAAGTCCGGCAATACAAGCTGAGCCGCGCCACGGAAACACGCAATACCTGTCCTTACTGTTCAGTCGGCTGCGGCTTGCTGATGTACGGCCTCGGCGACCATGCAAAAAACGCCATCCCCAGCATCATCCACATCGAGGGCGACCCGGATCATCCGGTCAACCGCGGCACGCTGTGCCCGAAAGGCGCCAGCCTGATCGATTTCATCCACAGTCCGAACCGCCTGCTGGTGCCGGAATACCGCGCGCCCGGCGCCAGCGACTGGCAGAAAATGTCCTGGCCGGACGCGCTGGACCGCATCGCCCGGCTGATGAAAGCCGATCGCGATGCGCACTTCGTCCAGAAAACGGCGGACGGCAAGACCGTCAACCGATGGCTTTCCACCGGCATGCTGGCCGCTTCGGCCGCCAGCAATGAAGCCGGTTACCTGACCCACAAGGTGGCGCGCAGCATGGGCATGCTGGCCTTCGACAACCAGGCCCGGGTCTGCCACGCGCCGACGGTGGCCGCGCTGATGCCGTCGTTCGGCCGCGGCGCGATGACCAACCACTGGGTCGACATCAAGAACGCCGACGTGATCCTGTCGATGGGCGGCAACGCGGCCGAGGCCCATCCCTGCGGCTTCAAGTGGGTGGTCGAGGCCAAGGCGCACAACAAGGCCAGGCTGATCGTGGTCGACCCGCGCTTTACCCGCACCGCCTCGGTGGCCGACTACTATGTCGCCACCCGCACCGGCACCGACATCGTGTTCCTCGGCGCGGTCATCAACCACTTGCTGACCACCGACCAGATCAACCACGACTACGTGCACGCCAATACCGACATGTCGTTCATCGTGCGCGAGGACTTCGGCTTCGAGGACGGCCTGTATTCGGGCTACGACAAGGAGAAAGGCCGCTATACCGACAAGATCAGCTGGGACTACGAAATCGGCGCCGACGGCTACGCCAAGGTCGACCCCACGCTGCAGCACCCGCGCTGCGTGTACCAGCTGATGAAAAAACACTATGCGCGCTATACACTGGAGATGGTGGAACGCACTTGCGGCGTGCCGCGCGAAAAATTCCTGAAAGTGGCCGACACGCTGGCCACCACGGCCAAGCCGGGCCGCGCCGGCACCATCCTGTTCGCGCTCGGCTGGACCCACCATTCCAACGGCGCCCAGACCATCCGCACCGCCTGCATGGTGCAGCTGCTGCTGGGTAACATCGGCATTTCCGGCGGCGGCATGAACGCACTGCGCGGCCACTCGAACATCCAGGGCCTGACCGACCTGGGCCTGCTGTCGAGCGCCCTGCCGGGCTACCTGACGCTGCCCAGCGAGGCCGAGCAGGACTATGAAAAGTACGTCGAGACGCGGGCGCTGAAACCGCTGCGTCCGAACCAGCTCAGCTACTGGAGCAATTACCGCAAATTCCACGTCAGCTTCATGAAAAGCTGGTGGGGCGACGCCGCCACGGCCGACAACCACTGGGCCTACGACTACCTGCCCAAGCTGGACAAGCTGTACGACATGGTGCAAACCATCGAACTGATGCACAACGGCGAGATGAACGGCTACATCGTGCAGGGCTTTAACATCCTGGGCTCGGCGCCGGACAAGCACAAGACCAGCGAGGCGCTGGCCAAGCTCAAATTCCTGGTGGTGATGGACCCGCTGGCGGTGGAAACGGCCGAATTCTGGAAGCCGCACGGCGAATTCAACGTGGTCGATCCGGGCAAGATCATGACCGAGGTATTCCGCCTGCCGACCACCTGCTTCGCCGAAGAGAGCGGCTCGCTGGTCAGCTCGTCGCGCGTGCTGCAATGGCACTGGCAGGGCGTGGAACCGCCGGGCCAGGCGCGCAGCGACATCGACATCATGAGCGCGCTGCACCTGCGCATGAAGACCTTGTACCGGACCGAGGGCGGGGTCTATCCGGATCCGATCGTCAACCTGGCCTGGAACTATGCGCGCCCGGCGTCGCCCACGCCGGAAGAGCTGGCGATGGAGTTCAACGGCCGCGTGCTGGCCAGCGTGCCCGATCCCAAGGACCCTACCAAGCTGCTGCTGAAGAAAGGGGAACAATTGTCGGGCTTCGCCCAGCTGCGCGACGACGGCAGCACCGCCAGCGGCTGCTGGATTTTCTCCGGCTGCTGGACCCAGGCCGGCAACCAGATGGCGCGGCGCGACAACAGCGACCCTAGCGGCAGCGGCAATACGCTGAACTGGGCCTGGGCCTGGCCGGCCAACCGCCGCATCCTGTACAACCGCGCCTCCTGCGACGCGCACGGCAAGCCGCTCGACCCGAGCCGTCCCGTGATCAGCTGGAACGGCAGCAGCTGGGGCGGCATGGATACGCCCGACTTCAAGGCCGACGAACCGCCGGAAAACGGCATGGGCGCCTTCATCATGCTGGCCGAGGGCGTGGCGCGCTTCTTCGCGCGCGGCGCCTATAACGAGGGACCGTTCCCGGAGCACTACGAACCGTTTGAAACGCCGCTGGGCTACAACCCGATGCATCCGAAGAATCCGCTCGCCACCAGCAACCCGGCGGCGCGCGTGTTCCCCGGCGACCGCGCCCGCCTCGGCACCGCGGCCGAGTACCCGCATGTGGCTACCACTTACCGGCTCACCGAGCACTTCGGCTTCTGGACCAAGCATGCGCGGCTCAACGCCATCGTCCAGCCGGAACAGTTTGTCGAGATCGGCGAAGAACTGGGCAAGGAAATCGGCGTGGCGCACGGCGAGCGGGTCAAGGTCAGCTCGAAGCGCGGCCAGATCGTCGCCAAGGCGGTGGTCACCAAGCGCATCAAGGCGCTGCAGGTCGACGGCAAACGCGTGCACACGGTCGGCCTGCCGACCCACTGGGGCTTCACCGGCCTGACCAAGCCGGGATATCTGGTCAACACCCTGTCGCCGGTAACGGCCGACGCCAACACCCAGACGCCGGAGTACAAGTCGTTCCTGGTCAAAGTGGAAAAGGCCTGACGGCCCGAGGAGAATAAAAAATGTCATTACAATCACTTGATATCAAGCGCCTGTCGGCGACGACGGTGCAGCCGCCGATGGCGCGCACGCCGGTGACCGGCACGGTCGCCAAACTGATCGATGTATCGAAATGCATCGGCTGCAAGGCGTGCCAGACCGCCTGCATGGAATGGAACGACTTGCGCGACGAGGTCGGCGAAAACGTCGGCGTGTACGACAACCCGACCGACCTGACGCCGCAATCGTGGACGGTGATGCGGTTTTCCGAAGTGGAAAGCAACGACGGCAACCTGGAATGGCTGATCCGCAAGGACGGCTGCATGCACTGCGAAGATCCGGGCTGCCTGAAAGCCTGTCCTTCGCCGGGCGCCATCGTGCAGTACACCAACGGCATCGTCGATTTTCACCAGGAAAACTGCATCGGCTGCGGCTACTGCGTGGCCGGCTGTCCGTTCGACGTGCCGCGCATCTCGAAAAAGGACAACCGCGCCTACAAGTGCACGCTGTGCTCGGACCGCGTGGCGGTCGGCCAGGAACCGGCGTGCGTCAAGACTTGCCCGACCGGCGCCATCACCTTCGGCACCAAGGAAGACATGCAGGAGCACGCGGCCGAGCGCATCGAAGACTTGAAGTCGCGCGGTTTCGAGAATGCCGGCCTGTACGATCCGGCCGGTGTCGGCGGCACCCATGTGATGTACGTGCTGCACCACGCCGACAAGCCGACGCTGTACCACGGCTTGCGCAAGAACCCGAAGATCAGCCCGATGGTCGGCGTCTGGAAAGGCTTGAGCAAGCCGCTGGCGCTGGCCGGCATCGCCGCCACGGCGCTGGCGGGCTGGTTCCATTACTCGCGCGTGGGACCGAATGAAGTCAGCAAGGCGGAGGAAGCCGAAGCGCTGGCCGAGGCCGAACAGATCAGGGAGGAACAATCATGAGCACATCCAGCCACGACAAGGACGGCAACCCGCTGATCCAGCGCTACACGCCGAATGAGCGCAGCAATCACTGGGTCACCGCCATCTGCTTCATCCTGCTGGCGGTCTCCGGCCTGGCCATGTTCCACCCGGCGACCGCCTGGCTGGCGATGTTCCTCGGCGGCGGCCAGTGGACGCGCATCCTGCATCCCTTCATCGGACTGGTGATGTTCGTCTCGTTCGCCCTGCTGGCGCTGCGCTTCTGGCATCACAACCACATCGACAAGGCCGACGTGCAGTGGCTGAAGCAGATCGGCGACGTGCTCAACAACCGCGAAGACAAGCTGCCGAAGATCGGCATGTACAACGCCGGCCAGAAGCTGCTGTTCTTTGCGCTGATCGGCTGCATGAGCGGCCTGCTGTTGTCGGGCATCGTGATCTGGCGCGCCTACTTCGCGTTCTATTTCCCGATCGACGTGGTGCGCTTCGCCCTGCTGCTGCATGCCTTCTGCGCGTTCGTGCTGATTTGTGCCATCGTGGTGCACATCTACGCCGCGTTCTGGGTCAAGGGTTCGATCGGCGCGATGGTGCGCGGCACGGTCACCTACGGATGGGCGCGCAAGCACCATCCGCGCTGGTTTGAACAAGTGGTCAGGAAGTCGCGCCAGCACGACAAGTAAATAGGCCGGTGTAAACAAAGCCCCCTGCGCGATGATGGCGCCAGGGGGCTTTGTTTTTCATAACAGGAGAATTTGGCGGAAAACAGTAGGAGTCGAACCTACGGGAGAACGGCTGACGCCCTCCACCGGGTTTGAAGCCCGGCCACATCACCGGATGAGTATGCTTTCCAATGCGGACAACAGTGAACGCGCCGCCGGCTTCAGGCGGCGCGATAAGACCACGCGGCATGCGGGCGCAATAAATGCCCGTTGCCGACACGGCGAGTATAACCGACCCGGTCGAAAAATTCCAAAACCTGTATCGCCCGCTTGCGCCCCAATCCGCAGGCGTCGCGGAACGCGGCCGCGCCCACCGCACCGGCGCCGGGCTGCGCTCCGGCTTGCTCGGCGCCGGCGGCCAGGCTGGCGACCAGTTGCGCCAGCCTGGCCAGCGCGGCCGGATGGTAAAACAGGTCGGGCACGATTTGACTGACCTGGCCGGCCTTGGCCAATTTGCGCAGCAAGCGCCGGGTTTCGCCCTCTTCCAGCGCAAACTGGCGGCCCAGGTCGCGCACCCACGGCGGATCGAAAGCGCCCTGCTCCAGCGCGGCCAGCAAGCGGCCGGCGACGGCTTGCTCTTCCGGCCGCAGCTCGACGCTGTGACTCGGCAAATGCAGGCTGGCGCCGCGCTGGCGCAAGTCGCCGCGCTCCAGCAGGTCGGCCACCAAGGCGCTCCACAGCGCGTCTTCCATATCGCTGTCGACAATGCGTTTCAAGCGCCACAATTCCGGCCCCGCTTCATCCGGCGCGCGCTGGTGAAAGCCGTCCAGCGCCTGCACGATGCGCTGGCCAAGAACCTCGAACGATGCTGGCGACAGCAGCAGCGTATCGTCGCCGCGCAAGCCGATCTTGCGGGTGTCCGGCGGCAGCGCGATGTGCTCGGCCGGCAGTTGCGACAGGCGCAGGAGCAGCGACAGGCGCAGGCCCGACGGGCTGAGCGCCAGCAGCGCCGCATAGTCATCGTGCGCGATAAACGCGGCCAATGCATCCAGCCACGCATGGCGCGCCGGACTGCGCCGCTTGCGGGCCGGGCCGAACGGGTCCAGCACCAGCCCGCCGCCGACCGTCAGCGTCGCTTGCGGATTGCGCACCACGAAACGGTCGCCCGGCACCGCGTGCAGCGGCGTGTCGAATACCAGTTGCACGCGGCCGCGCTGGCCCGGCGCCAGTTGTTCACCGTCCAGCATCACCACCCGCGCCACCTGGTGCGCCGCGCCCAGGTGCACATGCAGCGGCGACCAGGGTTTCAACGTCAGGCCGCAATCGGGCAGCAGCGTCAGTTCGGCGTCGATCCGTTCGGAACACGCGGCCAGCGCCGGCGCGACCATCCAGTTGCCGCGTTCGATATCTTCGCGGGCGATGCCGCCCAGGTTCAGCGCCAGGCGCTGGCCGGCCAGACCGCTGTCGGCGGCGCGGTTTTGCGCGTGGATGCTGCGCACCCGCGACGTTTGTCCGCCCGGCGCCAGTTGCAGCGTATCGCCGACCTTGACCCGCCCGGCCAGCGCGGTGCCGGTGACGATGGTGCCCTGCCCCGGCAGCGTAAACACGCGGTCGACGCCGAGCCGGAACAAACGCCGCTCGTCGCGCCGCGGCAAGTCGCGCGCCTGCCGCGACAAATGGGCCAGCAAGGCGGCCACGCCGGGATCGCCGTCGCGCGTGGCGGCGACGCCAAATACCGGCGCGCCGGCCAGCGCGGTATCGGCCAGCAGGGCCCGGATGTCGAGTTCGACCTGGGCCGCCCGCTCGCCGTCGACGCGGTCGATCTTGGTCAGCGCCACCGCGCCGCGAACCACGCCCAGCAGGCGCAGGATGGCCAGGTGTTCGCGGGTTTGCGGCATCACGCCGTCGTCGGCCGCCACCACCAGCAAGGCGAAGTCGATGCCGGTGACGCCGGCGGCCATGGTGCGGATGAATTTTTCATGGCCCGGCACGTCGATCACGCCCAGCACCGTGCCATCGGCCAGCGGCAGATAGGCATAGCCCAGTTCGATGGAAATGCCGCGCGCCTGTTCTTCCTTCAGGCGGTCGGTGTGGACGCCGGTCAAGGCGCGCGTCAGCGTGGTCTTGCCATGGTCGATATGGCCTGCGGTGCCAACGATCATGTAATCAGTTGCTCCAGTTGCTCCATGAACACAGGCTGGTGTCCCGCTTCCAGGCAGCGCAAGTCCAGCCACAGCGCATCCTGGTGGATGCGGCCGATCACCGGATGCGGCAAGCCGCGCAGCCGCTGTTCCAGCAAGCCCAGCGCATTGCTGATACGGACGCCCGGCGCGCAACGCAGCGCCAGCCCGTAGCTCGGCAATTGATCGACCGGCAAGGCGCCGCTGCCGATCTGGCTTGTCATCGGCTCGGCCGTCACCCGATAGTTCTCGCCAACGACTCGCTGCAACAGCGGCAGGATTTCCAGCGCCTGGCGCTGCATGACGCCGGCGGGCCGGGTCAGCAGCCGCAAGGTGGTCAGGCGGTCGGCCAGCAAGTCGGGCGCGCGGTACAGTTGCAGCACCGGTTCCAGCGCCGCCAGCGTCAGCTTGCCGACCCTTAATGCGCGTTTTAACGGATTGCGCTTGATCCTGGCGATCAGGTCGGTCCGGCCGACGATGACGCCGCATTGCGGGCCGCCCAGCAGCTTGTCGCCGCTGAAGGTGACCAGGTCGGCGCCGGCCTCGATGGTTTCGCGCACCGTGGTTTCGTGCGGCAAGCCGTACTGGGCCAGGTCGACCAGCGTGCCGCTGCCCAGGTCGACGGCGGTCGGGATGCCGTGCTGGCGCGCCAGCGGCACCAACTGGTCCAGCTCGACGCTCTTGGTGAAACCGGTGATCGCATAATTACTGCAATGGACCTTCATCATCAGCGCGGTGTCGGGACCGGCCGCGTTGGCGTAATCGGCCAGGTGGGTGCGGTTGGTGCTGCCCACTTCGCGCAGCAGCGCGCCGGCGCGGGTCATGATGTCGGGGATGCGGAAGGCGCCGCCGATTTCGACCAGCTCGCCGCGCGAGACGATCACTTCGCGGCCCGGCGCCAGCGTCGACAACAGCAGCAGCACGGCGGCGGCGTTATTGTTGACCACGGTGGCCGCTTCGGCGCCGGTCAGGTCGCGCAGCAATTGCTCGACCAGGTCGTCGCGGTCGCCGCGCTTGCCGGTGTCGAGGTCGAATTCCAGGTTCATCGGCCACTGCAGCGCTTCGACCACCGCCTGCACCGCGCTGTCGGGCAGCAGCGCGCGTCCCAGATTCGTGTGCAGCACGGTGCCGCTCAGGTTGAATACCGGGCGCAGTTGCGAGCGGACTTGCCGCGCCAGGCGCCGCCCCAGTTCCGCGCTTAACTCATCGATCGCGGCGCCAGCCACGGTGGCGCCGCCCAGCATGGCACCGCGCAGTTCCGCCAATAACGCGCGCGCCGCGGCCAGCGTCTGGCTGCGGCCGTACTGGGCAATCAGCGGCTGGCAGGCCGCATCGCCGAGGATGCGGTCGATCGACGGCAGGCGCACGGTTTGCGTAGCGCTCATGCGCCGTCCGTTCCCAGCCACAGCAAGGGATTGCCGCTGGCGCGCTGGTAACCGGCTTCGCCGACCAGCAAGTCGAGCATCAGGCTGGCCAGGTCGTCGGCCACCGCTTCGACATGCAAGTCGTGCTCCTGGTTGAATACCTTGCGGTAGGTATGACAGTCTTCGCAGGTTTCGGCGCGGGCCACCTTTTTCGGGTCGTTGGCCTTGTTGCCGGACTTGCTCCTGACTTCCTCGGACGGGTCGAACGGCGCCGCGTCGGCCGCATCCAGGCCCTGGTAGGCGATATGGGCATTTTGTTCGCAGGTCGAGCATTTGACCCGCACCATATGCCATTCGCTTTCGCAGATGCCGCAATGCAGGTAGCGGTAGCCTTGCGACTGGCCGCCGATGCGGATCACGCTGGCCACCGGGTGCGAACCGCATACCGGGCACAGCGTGCCGGTGTCGAGTTCCGGCACGCGATTGGCGCGCAAGCCGCTGGCGCGCACCGACCACAGGATTTGCAGCGCGGCGGCGATGAATGGCGCTTGCAGCGGATTGACTTGTCCGGCGTCCTGCGCGACGACCGCGTCGGCCGCCGCTTCCAGCGCCCTGTCGTCCTGCGCGCGCAAATCGGCCAGCACGGCCGCCAGCGGCGGCTGAGCGGCGGCGGCGCTTTCGAGCCGGTCGAGGATCTGGCGCAGGATGTCGCGCCATACCGGCGCGCGTTCGTCGCTGACCGGCAGCACCGGCATGCGGTGCCTGGCCGCGCGCGACAGCGCTTCGGCGTCGGCCGGGGGTATCGCATCAGGAGTCAGGGACGCCACCACCCCGGCTTGCGCCTCGGCCAATTGCGCCATCAGCAGCAGATAACCTTGCAGGCTGGCTTCGACCGGGATGCCGGCCACTTCGCCTTGCGCCAGCTGGCGCAGCCGTTGGGCGCGCGCGCTGAACAGGCTGCCGGGCTGCGGCAGCAGCAGGCGCGGAATCGCGTTGTGGTCCAGTCCTTCAATTTCGCCTGGCTGAAGAATTCGTTGTACCAATGGAGTTTTCCCATCACAAAAAGTCAAGCGTCGTCAGCCAACCCGCTGGATTGGACTGTATTTCAACGCATTTTAATCGATAAAGAGCATGCGGGCCGGAGCAGTATCGCATCCGGCCCGCATCTGAAAGCAACTATTAGACGGCCTTAAGACAACTTTAAGGCAAGCTTATTTGCGCGCCTCTTCCTCGAACCAGCGCGGGTGATGCTTGCGGGCCCAGCCGTAAGTGACGGTGCCGCGCACCATCGCACCGATCGAGCCCTTGATCCACAGCGCGGCATAGATATGCACGATGATGGAGACAATCAGCACGAAGGCGCAGAAGGCGTGCAGCAAGGCCGCCGCGCGCACCACGTCGATCGGGAAATAGAAAGCGAAATACGCGCGCCAGATGACGATGCCCGACAAAAACAGTCCGGCCATGCAAAACAGCAACGTAAAGAACAGCAGCTTCTGGCCGGCGTTGTAACGGCCGATCTTCGGCAGCTTTTCTTCACGGTTGTTGAGCACGTCGCCGATCTGTTTCAGCCACTGGGTGTCGCCCTCTTCGAACTTGTTGTGGTGCCAGAAGCGCACGACCAGCAAGGCGAACGAGACGAACATCACCAGCCCGGCGAACGGGTGCAGGATGCGGGTCCACTGGCCGCCGCCGAACAGCAGCGCCAGCCACGCCATCGATGGATGGAACATGGCCAGCCCGGACAAGGCCAGCAGCACGAAGGCGATCGCGGTCACCCAGTGGTTGCTGCGCTCGTTCGGGTTGTAGCGCTCGATGAGGGGATTGCCATCCTTGTCGCGCAGCTTGTCGTTACCGTGCTTCATGTTGATCCTCCTTGATGCGCCGCGCCTCTTCCAACGCTTCGCGCTCCTCATCCCTGCTCACTTCGTTCGGCCCGATGCGGGTATAGTGGAACAGCCCGGCCAGCGCCGCCACCGCCATGCCGGCCACCGCCAGCGGTTTGGCGGCGCCCTTCCACAAGCCGACCAGCGGACTGATCTTGGGGTTCTTGCGCAGGCCGTGGTACAGCGTCGGCTTGTCGGCGTGGTGCAGCACATACATCACATGCGTGCCGCCGACGCCGGCCGGATCGTACAGGCCGGCATTCTCGAACCCGCGCGACTTCAAGTCTTCGATGCGCTCGGCCGCGTGCTCCTGCATGTCTTCCTTGGTGCCGAACACAATCGCGCCGGTCGGGCAAGTCTTGACGCACGCCGGTTCCTGGCCGACCGCCACGCGGTCCGAGCACAAGGTGCACTTGTAGGCGCGGTCGTCCTTTTTCGAGATGCGCGGCACGTCGAACGGACACCCGGCCACGCAGTAGCCGCAGCCGATGCAGTTTTCCTGATGGAAATCCACGATGCCGTTGGTGTATTGCACGATGGCGCCCGGCGCCGGACAGGCTTTCAGGCAGCCCGGGTCTTCGCAGTGCATGCAGCCGTCCTTGCGGATCAGCCACTCCAGGTTGCCGTCGTTGCTTTCCACTTCAGAAAACCGCATCACGGTCCACGATTGCGGCGTCAGGTCGGTCGGGTTGTCGTAGGTGCCGTGGTTCTCGCCCACTTCATCGCGCAAGTCGTTCCATTCCATACAGGCGGTCTGGCACGCCTTGCAGCCGATGCATTTCGACACATCGATCAGCTTGGCGACCGTGCCGGTCACCGGGGTGCGCGCTTGCGGCGGCTGCACCGTGGTGGCCGACAAACGCCGGATATCCAATGATTGCATAGACATTATTGTGCTCCCATCATGCTTTTTCCACCTTCACCAGGAAGGACTTGAATTCCGGCGTCTGCGAGTTCGCATCGCCGACGCCAGGCGTCAGCGTGTTGATCAGATAACCGGGCTTGGCCACGCCGGTGAAGCCCCAGTGCAACGGCAAACCGACCGTGTGCACCGGCTTGCCGTCGATGATCAGCGTCTTGATGCGCTTGGTGACCACGGCCTTGGCGATGATGTGGCCGCGCCTGGAACTGACGCGGACATCGCCGCCGGCCACCACGCCGATACTCTTGGCCAGCTCTTCGCCGATTTCGACGAATTGCTGCGGCTGGATGATGGAATTCAAACGGGCATGCTTGGTCCAGAAATGGAAATGCTCGGTCAGCCGGTAGCTGGTCGCCACATGCGGATATTCCTCATGGGTGCCAAACAAGGCCCGGTCGTCGGCGAACACGCGGGCGGCCGGATTACTGGTCGCGCGCGGATTCTTCGGATGCATCGGGTTGTAGCCGAGCGGATTTTCGAACGGCTCGTAATGCTCGGGGAACGGTCCCTCCGCCATTGCGCCGCGCGCAAAGAAGCGCGCCACGCCCTCGCCCAGCATGATGAACGGGCCCATGCCGTTTTCAGGCGGTTCGTCGGCCTTGAAGTCGGGGATGTCGGCGCCGCCCCAGCTGCTGCCATTCCAGCTGATCAGCTTGCGGGTCGGGTCGAACGGCTTGCCCTTGACATCGCACGAAGCGCGGTTGTACAGCACCCGGCGGTTGGCCGGCCAGGCCCAGGCCCAGCCCAGCGTCTGGCCGATGCCGGTCGGATCGCTATTGTCGCGGCGTCCCATCTGATTGCCGGCCTGGGTCCACGAACCGGCGAAAATCCAGCAGCCGCTGGCGGTGCTGCCGTCGTCGCGCAACTGGGCGAACGACGACAATTGCTCGCCTTTCTTGACCAGCAGCTTGGTCGCGTCTTTCGGATCGTACAGGTCGGCCAGCGCGCGGCCATTGAACTCCTTGGCCAGCTCTTCCGGCGTCGGACTTTCCGGATGCGCATAATTCCACGTCAGGTTGACGATAGGATCGGGGAACTTGCCGCCTTCGGTCTGGTACATCTTGCGGATGCGCAAGAACAAGCCGGACATGATGTCCAGGTCGCTGCGCGCCTGGGCCGGCGGTTCGGCCGCCTGCCAGTGCCATTGCAGCACGCGCGACGAACTGACCAGCGAACCGCGTTCCTCGGCGAAACAGCTGGTCGGCAAGCGGAACACCTCGGTCATGATCTTGCTCGGATCGACTTCATGGAATTCGCCATGCGGTTTCCAGAATTCGCTGGTTTCCACCGCCAACGGGTCCATCACCACCAGGTATTTCAGCTTGGACAGCCCTTCGGTGACCTTTTTCTTGTTCGGCGCCGACGCCAGCACGTTGAAGCCCTGGCAGATATAGCCGGTCATCTTGCCTTGATGCATCAACTCGATGGCTTGCATCAAATCGTACAGCTTGTCGAGCTTCGGCAAATAATCGTAGGCGTAGTTATTTTCGGCGGTGGCCGCGTCGCCCCACCACGTCTTCATGAAGCTGACGTGGAACTTGCGGTAATTGCTCCAGTAGCTGAGCTGGTTCGGCCGCAATGGCTTGGTGGCGCGCGCGCCGATAAAGGTTTCGTACTCTTGCTCGGCTTCCAGCGGCAGCGTCATATAACCCGGCAAGGCGTTGGTCAGCAGGCCCAGGTCGGTCAAGCCCTGGATATTGGAGTGGCCGCGCAAGGCGTTCATGCCGCCGCCGGCGATGCCTATATTGCCCAGCAACAGTTGCACCATCGCGCCGGTGCGCAGGGTTTGCGCGCCGGTCGAGTGATGGGTCCAGCCCAGTGCGTACAGGATGGTGCCGGCGCGTCCCGGCACGGCGGTCGAGGCGAGCGCCTCGGCAACCTTGTGGAACTTGTCCGGCGCGACGCCGCAAGTACGCTGCACCATCTCGGGCGTGTAGCGCGAATAGTGCTTCTTCATCAACTGGAACACGCAGCGCGGATGTTGCAAGGTCGGATCGACCTTGGCATAACCATCGTCGCCCATTTCGTAATCCCAGCTGCTCTTGCTGGTGTATTTGCCCGCTTCCTTGTCGTAGCCGGAATACAGGCCATCCTCGAAGCCGAAGTCTTCGCGCACGATGAACGGCATGTCCGTGTAATTGCGGACGTACTCATGCTGGATCTTGTCGTTCGTCAGCAGGTAATTGATGATCGCGCCGAGGAAAACGATGTCCGTGCCGGTTCGCGTGGCGCAATAATAATCGGCCACCGATGCGGTACGGGTAAAGCGCGGATCGACCACGATCAGCTTGGCCTTGTTATGCGCCTTTGCTTCCGTGACCCATTTGAATCCGCAAGGATGTGCTTCCGCTGCATTGCCGCCCATGACCAGGATCACATCGGCATTCTTGATATCGACCCAATGATTCGTCATCGCGCCACGGCCAAACGTCGGGGCAAGACCTGCCACCGTCGGTCCGTGTCATACACGCGCCTGATTATCGAAGGTCAACATGCCCATGCTGCGCACGGCCTTGTGCGTCAAATAACCGACTTCATTGCTGGCGGCCGACGCGGCCAGCATGCCGGTGGTCAGCCATCGGTTGACGGTCTTGCCTTCGGCGGTTTTCTCGACCAGGTTGGCGTCGCGGTCCTCTTTCATCAGGCGCGCGATGCGGTCGAGCGCCTTGTCCCACGAGATCGGCTGCCATTCCGTGCCGCCCGGCGCGCGGTATTCCGGCGCCTTCAAACGGTTCGGGCTATGGATGAAGTCGATCAGGCTGGCGCCCTTCGGACACAAGGTGCCGCGATTGACCGGATGGTCGGCGTCGCCTTCGATGTGGATGATGCTGGACACGGCATTTTTCGCGCCGTCGCCCAGACCATACAACAGGATGCCGCAACCGACTGAGCAGTAAGGGCAGGTATTGCGCGTCTCGGTGGTACGCGCCAGTTTGTATTGGCGTACTTCAGCCAGGGCCGTACTCGGCGCAAAGCCGAGCAAGGCCAGGCTGGAGCCGGCAATTGTCGCGCCAGTTACCCGAAGGAACTGGCGCCGGGACATCTGAACCATATGTCGCCTCTATTATGTAGGGAAAGAAAAATAATGGCTACTTTTGCCATGTTTTATACCTTGCAAGATATACACACGCAATTTATTCCATGTCCCGACATTTTACGCCTCAAAGCGGCAAGAGAAAAATTTAGTATCAAAAATTAAGATAAATTGCAATAAAGTAATGCCAAATATTGCAACGGCCGCGTCTGCCGCGGCTCTGCTGCCGTCCCGCGGCGCGGCGCTATCAAGCCCGTAGCAAGCCACTGGCTCAGGCCGCCAGATCGGCCTGCGGACAACGCTGGGCCAGCCAGTCGGCCACCAGCGGCCACAGGATTTTTTCCTGTTCCTGCTTGAAAAACCCGAAATGGCCGATGCGCGGCAGATCGAATTGCGCCGGGCTGAGCGGCCGGTAATCGACCTCGGTCCCGGTGTAGGCGTCGTGCAGCATGCGCGATCCGGCTTCCGCCAGTAACTCGTCGTCGCTGAAAAACAGGCTCAGCACCGGATAGCTGGCGCGCGCATACGCGGCCCGCGCACCCGGCTCGCCGTCCAGCATGTAATCATGGGCCAGGCACCAGCGGCGCCACTGCAACATGACGCCGCGCGGCAAATCGCCGACCACGCCGATGCGCTTGCCCGGGAAATACCCGAACAACGGACACAACACCGGCGCCAGCACATGCCACAGCAGTTGCGCGGAACGCCGCATAGCGGGCTGGTTGTGGCGCACGGCGCCGCTGCCGACGGAAATGTTGATCAGGCCGGCGACCTGCCGTATCGCCGGCAGGAACGGCGCGGTTTGCCCGCCCAGGCTGTGTCCCAGCAAAAACAGCGGCACCTCTTCCACTTGCCGGCTGGCATGCAGGACCATCGCATTCAAGTCTTGTTCGACCCAGGTCAAAAGATCGGCCTGGCAATGACGCAGCGAACCCGAGCGCGATGCGCCGATGCCACGGTAATCGAAGGTCCAGACCCGGTAGCCGAGGCTGGCCAGGTGGCCGGCAAACAAGGTATAGAACACCTGCGGCACCGCGATCGCCGGTCCGATCACCACTTCCGCCCGCACCTGCTGTTGCGGCTGGTAGCGATACGCGCGCAAGACCTGGCCATCGGCGGTATCGAGGGTAAAAGATGTGCGTGTCATGGCATGGATTCCTGTGGGGCGCTGGCCGAACCCGGCCGGGATGGATCGACGGCCAGGCTGCGCCAGGCGGCGCCGCTCAGTTCGTCGATCACGCTGAGTGGATCGAACTCGATGCGGCCGCCGAGCCAGTGGCGCGCCAGATCTTGCGCCGGCCCCAGCAGCAACGGCGAATACAGCTCGGCTGGCAGGCGGCGCAATATTCCCTGCCGGAACCAGGGTTTGAACAATTCGAACAAGGCCTTGAAATGAGCGGCCGTGCGTTGCCGGATCGCTTGTTCATGGTCCGCGCTGATCGCCTGGCGCCGTGCAAACAGGAAACGCGCCAGGTCCGGCTGGCCGACGATCCACACCAGATGGGTTTCCAGCAAGGCGTGGATGGCCCGCTCGGCATTCGGCGCCGCTTGCAGACTGACCTGCAAGCGGCCCCAATAATCGTCGAGGCCATGCATGAACAGCGCCGCCGCGATGCCTTCCTTGGTGCCGAAGTGGTGATAAATGCTGCCGACCGAAGCCTGGCTGCGCTGGCGGATATCGTCGACGGTGGCCGCGACCACGCCCTTCTCCGTAAAGACGGCCAGCGCGGCGGCCAGGATGACCGACTTGCGGTCCACGGCGGCAATGACCGCGCCCGGTTCCTTGAAAGTGTCAGATGTGTGCATGACTAGAATAATCTTCTAGAATATAATTCTAGTCAAGCACGGCAATGCACTGTCGGCATGCAGTGTGGCATTATTGACAAATAAATAGTACGATCGTACTTTTCATCAGTTAGAATCAGCCATATCACGAACATGGGCACAGGCCCGGGGGAGACAGGATGTACCAAGAGTTCATGGGCACCAAGCCGGTGTCGGAGCGGCAGAAATTCGATGTCGCGGCGCTGGCGGCCTATCTGGAAGCCAATGTCGATGGTTATCCCGGCGGCATTCCCGCCGTCGAGCAATTCAAGGGCGGGCAATCGAACCCGACCTTCAAGTTGACGGTGCCGGGCCAGCATGGCCCGCAGCATTATGTGTTGCGCACCAAGCCCGGTCCGGCCGCCAAATTATTGCCGTCGGCGCATGCGATCGAGCGCGAATTCCGCGTCATGGACGCCTTGCACCAGGCGGGTTTCCCGGCCGCGCGCCAATACGCCCTGTGCCTGGATGAAGCGGTGATCGGACGCGCCTTTTACATCATGGAATTCATCGACGGCCGGGTCTTGTGGGACCAGTCGCTGCCCGGCATGACGCCAGACGAACGGGGCGCCATCTACGCCGAATTGAACCGCGTCATCGCATTGCTGCACAGCACCGATTACACGGCCATCGACCTGGCCGATTACGGCAAGCCCGGCAATTATTTCCAGCGCCAGATCGAGCGCTGGAGCAAGCAATACCTGGCCTCGGTGACCGAAGACATCGCTCCGATGAACCAGTTGATGGCATGGCTGCCACATCATATTCCGCCGGGCGACGACACCAGCATCGTGCATGGCGACTTCCGCCTCGACAACATCATTTTCCACCCGACCGAGCCGCGCATCCTGGCGGTGCTGGACTGGGAATTGTCGACGCTGGGCCATCCGTTCGCCGATTTTTCGTATCACTGCATGAGCTGGCATATCGCGCCGGGCCAGTTCCGCGGCATCGCCGGCCTCGACCTGGAATCGCTGGGGATTCCTTCGCAGCAAGAATACATCGCCCAATACGCGGCCCGCACCGGCAAGACGATACGCCTGGAGGATTTCAATTTTTACCTGGCCTTCAATATGTTCCGGCTGGCCAGCATCATGCAAGGCATCATGAAACGCTACGTCGACGGCACCGCCGCCAGCGCGCAGGCGCTGGAATCGGGAAAAATGGCGCGGCCGATGGCCGAACTGGGCTGGGCATACGCCAGCGGCAAACCAATCTGATCAGGGGACACGCATGAATTTCGACTATTCCGACCGTTGCAAAGAGTTGCAAGGCAAGTTGCTGGCCTTTATGGACCAGCATATCTACCCGAATGAAAAAGTATTCAAGCAGCAAGTCGATGCCAACGGCGCCGAACGCGGCAACCGCTGGCTGCCGACCCGCATCATCGAACAACTGAAGCCGCTGGCGCGCGAACAGGGTTTGTGGAATCTGTTCCTGCCCCGCTCCGCCCGCGCGCCGCAAGGCTTGTCGAACCTCGATTACGCGCCGCTGTGCGAAATCATGGGCCGCGTCGTCTGGGCGCCGGAAGTGTTCAATTGCGCCGCGCCGGATACCGGCAATATGGAAACCCTCGAGCGCTACGGTTCCGAGCAGCATAAACAGCAGTGGCTGGAAGCGCTGCTGCGCGGCGAGATCCGCTCGGCGTTCGCGATGACCGAACCGGGTGTGGCGTCGTCGGACGCGACCAATATCGCCACCCGCATCGACCGCGATGGCGACGATTACGTCATCAATGGCCATAAATGGTGGATCTCCGGCGCCGGCGATCCGCGCTGCAAGATTTTCATCACGATGGGCAAGACCGATATCGACGCGCCACGGCATGCCCAGCAATCGATGATACTGGTGCCGGCCGACACCCCCGGCATCACCATCGTGCGGCCGCTGCCGGTATTCGGCTACGACGACGCGCCGCACGGCCATTGCGAAATCCTGTTCGAGAATGTGCGCGTGCCGGCCAGCAACTTGCTGCTCGGCGAAGGACGCGGTTTTGAAATCGCCCAGGGCCGGCTGGGACCGGGCCGCATCCACCATTGCATGCGCGCCATCGGCGTCGCCGAGCGGGCGCTGGAATTGATGTGCCTGCGCCTGAACCAGCGCGTGGCGTTCGGCAAGAAGATTTCCGAACAGGGCGTGTGGCGCGAACGCATCGCCGAGGCCCGCATCCAGATCGACACGGCGCGCCTGCTGACGCTGAAAACCGCCGCGCTGATGGATACCGTCGGCAACAAACACGCACAGGCGGAAATCGCGATGATCAAGGTGCTGGCGCCGAACGTGGCCCAGCAAGTGCTGGACTGGGCCATCCAGGCGCATGGCGCGGCCGGCGTGTCGGACGATTTCCCGCTGGCGGCGCAATGGGCCGGCAACCGCACGCTGCGCCTGGCCGATGGCCCGGACGAAGTGCACCGCAACGCGATCGCCAAGCTGGAACTGGCGAAACATACCAAGTTGCAAGAAGATTTGAGCTTGCCGGTAACGCGTGGCTGACGGCTTGAACGCCGGACTTGCCGGATTAGGCGCTGCGCGCTGATGCGAGCTACGCAAGGCGCCAACGACCCAGCGACCCAATACACCGTGCGCTCCCGGCTGCAAGCGATTGGCCAGATATTCGGCTGGCACATCGCTTGCAGCCGGGGCGCCGACAGCGGCGACACCGGAGCCGATTTACTGCGACAATTAAAGATAGACCAGCAGCATCCCGATGTATGGCTGCTGGACAGCGCGATGCCCGGCATGGACGGCATTTCCATGTGAAGCAGGCACGCGACTACGCCCTGGTGCTGCCGCCGGTGACCATGCCGGTGGCCGACCATGCCAGTGAAAACCTGGAGCACATCGCCGACAGTCTCGATATCGCTGCCATTTTGAGCAAACCGACCACTCCGCAGCGCCTGCCGGCCGCCGTCACGGCGGTGCACACCGGCAGCGCGCCGCCTGCCCTGCCCGTCTCGACGCCGCTCTCGGGATTGCTCACCGGCATGCGCCTATTACTGGTGGAAGACAATCAAATCAACCAGGACGTGGCATCCTGCATCTTGCTGCATGCGGGTGCGCGGGTGACGGTGGCGGCCGATGGGCGCATCGCGCTCGACTTGCTGCGCGCTGCGCCGGAGCAGTTCGACGCGGTGCTGATGGATGTGCACATGCCGGTGATGAACGGTTATGAAGCGACCCGCGCCATCCGCGCGATGGGCTTGAGCGACTTGCCGATCATCGCGATGACCGCCAACGTGATGGATGAAGACCGCAGCCGCGCCATCAGCAGCGGCATGAACGCCTGCGTCGCCAAGCCGATCGAGGTCGACGACCTGATCGGCACGCTGCGCCGGCTGGCCTGGCCGGCAACGAAGCAGCCGCTGCAGAATCCTTCTGGCATTCCGCGCAACATGCCCGGCATCGACCTGAAAGCGGCGCTGCACCGCTTCGACGGCGATTACGGCGTCTTCATCGGCCTGTTAAAGCGGTTTGAAAATTCGCAGGGCGACACGGTGGCGCAGACGCGCGGCTTGCTGGCCGGCGGCAAGCGCCACTCTGCGGCACAATTGCTGCACCGCATGTGCGGCGTCGCGGCCAACCTGGGCGCCAGCCAGATCGCCAGCCTCGGCGCGCAAGCGGAACGCGCCGTCAAGCAAGGCCGCGATCGCGACCTGGCGCCGTTGCTGCAGCGGCTGGATGAAGCGATGAGCCTGGTGATCGCCACGGTGCGGACCTTGCCGCTGGCGCCGCCGGCAAGCACCAGTACCAGTACCAGCGGCGACTTGCCGCAAGCGCTGGCACAATTGCTGCTCCAGATCCGCGACAACAACCTGACAGCGCTGGCGTCGTTCCAGTCGCTGCGTCCGGCGCTGGAACGGCGCGACCGCGCAACCGCGCTGGCGATGGCCGATGCGATTGAAACGCTGAATTTCAGCGACGCTGAAAAACTGTTACTCGGCTTGCTAAAAAGAAAGGACAGCGTATGAGCTGGACTTCGCTGGCCATGAATGGGCGTATCCTGGTCGTCGACGACGCGATGGAGAATGTTCAAATCCTGCACCAGTTGCTGCACGAAGAGCATGACGTGCTGTTTGCGCTGAGCGGAGAAAAGGCGCTGGAAATCGCCGACCAGCAGTCGCCCGACCTGATCTTGCTGGACGCCATGATGCCCGGCATGGATGGCTACGCGGTCTGCACCGCGCTGCGCGCATCGAGTACGCTGTGCGGCATCCCGGTGATTTTCGTCACCGCGCTGAGCCAGCCGGAAGATGAAACCCGGGCGCTGGAAGCGGGCGCGGTCGACTTCATCAGCAAGCCGTTCAACGCCGCCGTGGTGCGCGCGCGGGTGCGCAGCCAGCTGACCATCAAGCGGCAAGCCGATGCGATGCGCGAATTGTCGCTGACCGACCCGCTGACCGGCGTCGCCAACCGGCGCAGCTTCAACGACACCATCGACAGCGAATGGCGCCGCTGCGCCCGCGACGGCGCGCCGATGGCGCTGATCATGGCCGATATCGACCACTTCAAGGATTACAACGACACCTACGGCCACCAGGCCGGCGACCTGTGTTTGCAACAGGTGAGCGCGGCGATGAAACGCTGCGCGGTGCGGCCGCCCGACCTGCTGGCCCGTTACGGCGGCGAGGAATTCATCATTTTATTGCCGCAAGAAACACGCGAAGGCGCGGCAGTGGTGGCGCAGCGCATCCTCGACGAGGTGCGGCAATTGCAAATCGTCCACGCCAGATCGCCGGTCGGCCCGCATGTGACGGTCAGCCTCGGCATGGCCAGCATCATGCCGGCCGAAGCCGCCGATTCCAGCGTGCTGATACGGATCGCCGATGCGCTGTTGTACCGCGCCAAGCACACTGGACGCAATCGCTGCTGCGCCTCGGATGACTGAGCTCAGGGATAGAAATGCATCAGGAATTGCGCGACGCAGACCGGCTTGTCGCCGCCATCGCGCTCGATGACCACTTTCCACCCCAGTTGCACGCCCTTGTCGATCACCTCGTAAGACAGGATGGCCAGGCTGGCGCGCAAGCGGCTGTCGACCGGCACCGGCGCCGGAAAGCGCACTTTGTTCAAGCCATAGTTCAAGGTCACCCTGGCGGCCGGCAGGCGCACCGCGTTTTCCAGCATCGCCGACACCAGCGACAGCGTCAAAAAACCATGCGCGATGGTGCTGCCGAACGGCGATTCGCGCTGACAACGTTCGGCATCGACATGGATCCACTGGCGGTCGCCGGAGGTCTCGGCAAAATCATCGATGTGTTTTTGCGTAATCGTGACCCAGTCGGAATACGCCACATGCTGGCCCACCAGGCTGTGCAAATCTTCCAGGCTGGACAAATCACGCATGCGGCGCTGCCCCATCGACATGGCGGCGGCCGAACATGCCCATCCCTTCGACGGTGGCGACCACTTCGCCATGCTGGTTGCTGGCGCGCCAGATCGACACCACCACGCCGCGGTCCGGCTTCGATGCCGACGGCCGCACATCCTTGGTGACGTAGACCACCTTCAAGGTATCGCCGGCGCGCACCGGCTTGATCCAGCGCACGCTGTCCAGGCCGGGCGAGCCCATGCTGGACGACTGGCTCAGCAGATTATCGACCACCAGCCGCATCATCATGCTGCAGGTATGCCAGCCGCTGGCGATCACGCCCTTGAAGATCGACTGCTCGGCGGCCTCGTGATCGACATGGAACGGTTGCGGATCGAATTGCGTCGCGAACGCGATGATCTCGTCTTCCGTCACATGGCGCTGGCCCAGTTCAATTTCTTGTCCAACAAAAAAATCCTCGAAATACCAGTCTCGCTTGCTTGTCATATGCTTGTCTCCTGTTGTATGCAGTGTGCTTGATTATGCAGTGTGCCTGAAACCCGGCTGGGCCATAAATCGCTGCAGGTGATGGTCGCTATCGCCCAGCGTCAGTTCTATCATCGTCAAGCGCTTGAAATAATGGGCGGCGGGCAGTTCATCGGTCACGCCCATGCCGCCATGCAATTGTACGGCTTGTTGGCCGACAAATTTCGCCGCCTGGCCGACCCGCATCTTGGCGGCCGACACAATGCGGCGCCGTTCCTCGGCATCGGCGCTATCGACCTTGCCGGCCGCCAGCATCGCCATCGAACGGGCTTGCTCCAGGTGAATGAACATATCGGCCATGCGGTGCTGCAAGGCCTGGAACTTGCCGATCGGCGCGCCGAACTGGCTGCGGGTTTTCACGTAATCGAGGGTGGCCGCGAACAGTGCATCCATCACGCCGATCGCTTCCGCGCACAGCAAGGCGACGCCGTAATCGGCGGCCGCTTCAAGAATGTCCCAAGCGGCGCCGGCCTGGCCCAGCAAGCTTTCCTTGCTTGCCCGCACCTGGCTGAAGGTCACGCTGGCGGCGCGCTGGCCATCGATGGTGCGGTAGTCGCGAATGCCGATGCCCGGCGTATCGACCGGCAACACGAACAGCGAAATGCCTTCCGTATCGTATTGGCCGCCGCTGCTGCGGGCCGACACGATCAGCGCTCCCGCCTGGGCGCCGTGGATCACCACCGTCTTGGCGCCGTCGAGGATAAAACCGTCGCCGCTGGCGATGGCGCTGGTCTGGATATCGGACAAATCGTGGCGCGCCTGCCGCTCGCCGAGCGCGCTGGCCAGTTTCAGTTGGCCGGCGGCGACCTGTTCCAGCAAGCGTTCATGGCCGCCGGCCAGGGTCAGGCATTGCGCGGCCATCATCGTGGCCAGATACGGCTCGACCACCAGGCCGCGTCCCAGCTCTTGCATCACGACCAGCATATCGGCCGCGCTGCCGCTGAAACCGCCCTGCTGTTCCGGCACCGGCAGCGCCGTCATGCCCAGCTCGGTCAAGGTAGCCCAGGCGCTGTCCGACACGCCGGCGGCCGAATGGATGATCTGCTGGCGGGTGCCGAAAGCATAATCCCTGGCAACCCAGCGGCGCAGCGCATCGGCGAATTGTTGCTGCTCTTCTTTTACATTAAAATCCATGTCGCCTCCTCACAGACCCAGGATCATCTGGGTAATGATGTTTTTCTGAATTTCGTTCGAGCCGCCGTAAATCGATGTCTTGCGGTAATTGAAGTAATGCGCGGCCAGCGGCGCGGCCAGGTCGTCGCCTGCGCTGCTGTGCTCGCTTGTGCCGCCCAGGTAAGCCGGGTCGAACGGCAACGCTTGCGGTCCCAGCGCTTCGATCATCAGCTCGGTCAGCGTTTGCTGGATTTCCGACCCGCGCACCTTCAGCATCGACGCCTGCGGCCCCGGTCCCTTGTCCTCTTCGCCAATCACCCGCAAGACCGTCATTTCGAGCGCCATCAATTCGATTTCCAGCGTCGCCACCCTGGCCGCGAACAGAGCATCGTCGAGCAGCGGGCGGCCGCGTTTTTGCCGCGTCATCGCCAGCTTCTTCAGGAAGCCCAGTTCGCGCTTGGAACGGCCGACCGCCGCGATGCCGGTGCGCTCGTGGCCCAGCAAATACTTGGCGTAAGTCCAGCCCTTGTTTTCCTGGCCCACCAGGTTGCTCACCGGCACCTTGACCTTATCGAAAAACACTTCGTTCACTTCATGGTCTTCATCGAGCATGATGATGGGCCGCACCGTGACGCCCGGCGTTTTCATATCGATCAGCAAGAAGGAAATGCCCTCTTGCTTGCGCACCGATGGATCGGTGCGCACCAGGCAAAAGATCATGTCGGCGTGCTGGCCCAGCGTGGTCCAGGTTTTCTGGCCGTTGACAAGGTAATGGTCGCCGCGACGTTCGGCGCTGGTTGTCAGCGCGGCCAGGTCGGAACCGGCGCCCGGCTCCGAATAGCCCTGGCACCACCAGTCGTCGCAGTGCAGGATGCGCGGCAAATAATAGGCTTTCTGGGCCTCGTTGCCGAACGCCATGATCACCGGCGCCACCATGTTGATACCGAATGGCAATATCTGCGGCGTGCCGGCGCGCGCGCATTCATCTTCCCAGATATGGCGCTGCACCGCATTCCAGCCGGCGCCGCCATATTCGACCGGCCAGGCCGGTGCGGCCCAACCCTGTTTGGCGACAATCTTATGCCAGCGCACATAGTCGTCCTTCGCCAAACGCAAATGACCACGCACCTTGTGCTGCAACTCGGCCGGCAAATTGCTATCGAGGAAGGCGCGCACCGTCACGCGGAAAGCCAGTTCCTCCTTGTTGTAGTTCAAGTCCATGCTGTCTCCTGGTTGTCGGTAGCGGCGCCCTCAAAAAAAGCACGACCGTTCTCAAGAATTGTACATCAGAAGTGCGCGCCCGCCGCGTCATTTGATCAGCAAAGCGGACATCAAAAAAGCAGGCGAAAAAAAAGCCCGCTACGGGAGCGGGCTGAATCTATTTCCTTGGAGGAGATAGAGGAGACAGATGCATCTTGACGCATCGCAGCATATTAATCAAATTGTTTGTTGTGATGATAGAAATCAGGATGACGAATATCTTCAGCGATCAGGCGCGCGCCGCACCCGGCAAGCTTGTTTCGCGGGCAAAAAAAAGCCCGCTACAGTAGCGGGCTGAATCTATTTCCTTGGAGGAGATAGAGGAGACAAGTCAATTATGCTGCGACGCCGCATATAAAACCACTTTAGAGTGGTGATGATAGAAATAAGGCGGCGATATATCTAGGGCGTCAGGCCATTATTCGGCACTTTTTGCGTTGGGGCCGGCACGCAACATTGCCTTGATGCCGCGTAATCCCTGGCGTATCCGCGCCTCATTTTCGATCAGCGCGAAGCGTACGTATTCATCGCCATACTCGCCGAAGCCGATACCGGGCGACACGCACACCTTCGCTTCGGCCAATAGCCGCTTGGAAAACTCCAGCGAGCCGAGGTGGCGGTACGCTTGCGGGATATGGGCCCAGATATACATCGACGCCTTCGGTTTGTCGACCGGCCAGCCGGCTTCCAGCAAGCCTTTGACCAGCACGTCGCGGCGGTTCTGGTATTGCGCGCAGATTTCCGTCACGCAGCCTTGATCGCCTTCCAGCGCGGCGATGGCCGCCACTTGCACCGGCGTGAAGCTGCCGTAATCGTGGTAACTCTTGATGCGCGCCAGCGCCGCCACCAGTTCGCGGTTGCCGACCATGAAGCCGATGCGCCAGCCCGCCATGTTGTAGCTTTTCGACAGCGTGAAAAATTCCACCGCCACGTCGCGCGCGCCCGGCACTTGCATGATCGACGGCGCTTTCCAGCCGTCGAAGGTGATGTCGGCATAGGCCAGGTCGTGCACCACCAAAATATCATGCTGTTTCGCCAGCGCCACCACCCGCTCGAAAAATTCCAGTTCGACGCATTGCGCGGTCGGGTTCGACGGAAAACCGAGCACCATCATTTTCGGCTTTGGATAACTTTCGCGGATGGCCCGTTCCAGCTCGGCAAAAAAGTCGACGCCGGGGCTCATGCGCACCGAGCGGATATCGGCGCCGGCGATCACCGCGCCCCAGATGTGGATCGGGTAGCTCGGATTCGGCACCAGCACCGTGTCGCCGCGGTCCAGCGTGGCCAGCATCAAATGCGCCAGCCCTTCCTTGGAACCGATGGTGACGATGGCTTCCGCATCCGGGTCGATGTCGACCTCGTAGCGCTTTTTGTACCAGTGCGAAATGGCGCGCCGCAAACGCGGTATGCCCTTGGACGCCGAATAACCGTGGGTGTCGGGACGGTGCACGGTGTCGACCAGTTTGTCGACGATGTGAGCGGGAGTGGCGCCATCGGGATTACCCATCGACATATCGATGATGTCTTCGCCACGGCGGCGCGCCGCCATCTTCAATTCGGCGGTGATGTTAAAAACGTAGGGAGGCAAACGGTTGATGCGCGAAAAGCTGCGCGGAGCTTGGGCTTCGGTCATGATGTGTCTTTACGTAAGCGCCCGGATCCGTCCGAGCGACGTTGATGCAATGAGTGCATCTGCAAAGATCATAAAGGATGGAAACGGACCCGACAAGCCCTTTTGGGGAATTTAATGCGACAAAAAAAATGGCCGCCGAATAATCGGCGGCCATTCTATGCACGGCTTGGAGCGCCTGACAAAACGTTCAGGGCAAGGTGCATTGCCGTAATTTACTTGGCGGCGGTTGCCGCTGCCGCCGGCGTGCCGACATCGCTCGCGTAAGGCAAGACGCGCGCGGCCAAGCGGGTGTCGCCCTTCAACAGGCCGACCTCGTCCGACAAGATGCGCACCGCTTCATTGAGCAGCACGTCCTTGGCGCTCTTGGCCGCTTTTTCGGCATCCAGTTCGGCCGTCAGCGAGCGCTCGTCGCCCTGCAAGCCATCGTCGGTGCGCAAGGCGCCCTTGACGGCGGCGATTTGCTTGGCAGCACTGCTGCTGGTTTTCGCACCGAGCGCCTTGTTCAGCGCATCCTTAGGATCAGGCAAGATCACCAGGTCGTCGCCCGGATTGGCGATCGCCGCCAGCAAGCGTTTTTCACGCAGCTTGGCGCGCGCTTCCTGGCTGTCGCGCTCCTTGCGGCGCACGGTTTCATTGAGCGAAATCAGGTTTTCCTTGCGCTGCTTGACGACCAGCGCTATGTCTTCCTGCAAGTACTGGAAATCCTTGTCTTTCGCCACGCGCGTATCGTGCTTGCGGTCCAGCAATGGCACGATCTCCTTCAAGTCGCCGGCCGGCACATAGTTCGCCGGTTTGATCGCCACCCAAGGCAAGGCGTTGTCGTAGCTCGATTCGCCGAAATTGTCGGTATCCGAGCTGCCAGGCAACTTGATGTCCGGCGTGACGCCACGCAACTGGGTGGTGCCGCCGTTGATGCGGAAGAATTGCGCGACCGTCATTTTCAACTCGCCGAAACGGGCCTTGTCGCCACCGCCAAAACGGTCCAGGTTGATGATGGTTTGCACGGTGCCCTTGCCGAAGCTGCCTTCGCCGATGATCAGGCCACGGCCGTAATCCTGGATCGCGGCGGCGAAAATCTCCGACGCCGACGCCGAACCGCGATTGATCAGCACGCCGACCGGTCCATCCCACGCCAGGCCGGCATTGGTGTCGCTCTCGATATCGACTTTACCTTCGGCATTGCGCTGCTGCACCACCGGACCTTTGTCGATGAACAGGCCGGTCAATTCGACCGCCTCGTTCAGCGAACCGCCGCCATTGTTGCGCAAGTCGATCAGCACGTTATCGACCTTATCCTTCTTCAACTCGCCCAGCAGGCGCGCCACGTCGCGGGTGGCGCTCTTGTAATCCTTGTCGCCACGGCGGCGGGCCTCGAAGTCCTGGTAAAAGGTCGGCAAGGCGATCACGCCGATGCGGCGCTTGACGGCGCCATCCTTGACTTCGATCACCGATTTCTTGGCGGCCTGCTCTTCCATCGTGATTTTCTTGCGCACCAGCGTCACGGTGATGTGCTTGCCATCCGGTCCCGCGTCGAGCGGCAGGATGTCGAGCCGCACCGTCGAATCCTTGGGTCCGCGTATCAATTGCACGACGTCGTCGATGCGCCAGCCGAGGATTTCAGTGAACGGGCCGCTCGCGCCCTGGCTGACGCCCATGATGCGGTCGCCAACCTTCAGCTTGCCCGACAACATGGCCGGGCTGCCGGGCGTCAAGTCGCGTATCACCGTGTCTTCATCGCGCGTCTGCAAGGTCGCGCCGATGCCCTCGACCGACAAACGCATGGCGATATCGAAGTTTTCCGACGCGCGCGGGCCCAGGTAATTGGTATGCGGTTCGATCGACATCGCATACGCGTTCATGAAGATCTGGAACACGTCCTCGCTGTTGAGCTTGCGCGAACGGCTGATGTAGTTTTCGTAGCGCTTGTCCAGCGTTTCGCGGATGCCCTTGTCATCCTTGCCGGCCAGTTTCAGGCGCAGCCAGTCATTCTTGATGCGTTTGCGCCACAATTCGCGGATTTCATCGTCCGATTTGGCCCAGTTCGCTTTTTCGCGGTCGTATTGGTAACTTTCATCGGTGGTGAAATCGAATTTGGTCTTCAGCAATTCACGCGCATAATTAATACGCTCTTCAAAACGCTGCTGGTACACATTGTAGATCGCGAATGGCGCGCCCATGTTTTCATTATTGATGGCGTCGTCCAGCTTGGTGCGCAAAGGAGCGAACTGATCCAGATCGGCTTGCACAAAAAACAGTTTCTCGGCATCCAGCGACTTGAAATAACGATCGAAAATCTTTTCCGACATCGCATCGTCAAGCGGCACGGCCTTGTAATGGTAACGCGACAGCACCCGCGACGCCCACAGGGCGGCCTGGGTTTGCTGCGCCAGCGGTTTCAACACGGGAGCAGCGCTTTTTTCCGTCTGGGCCGCGCCGGCTTGCACTGACAAAGCGAGCGCCAGGGCTACCAGCATCATTTTCTTCTTCATCGGCTTCTCCGAAAAAATATATATTCAATCGCGGGCCGTCTTGCATTGCCCGCCAGCAAAGGACTGTACAGAATTATTCTACAGGATACATGCAGTATCTCCCCTATGGAACCCTAGTTTCTGCGCAGAAGCTTAAGCGCTGATTAAAGGCGATGTTTTAATACTTACAAAATAAAACATCCTTGAAGGCGATAAAGAGTGCTATATTTTTGACAATACAGATAACATTTCGGGCAAGTCATTGTATTAATTGATGTTTCTTTGCACAAGCAAGATTTACCCTACGGAAACATGTTATCATCCTGCTCTTATCGCACGCATTTGCTGTCGCTCTGGCGTGCGCCTGATTCACTCGGCACAGCCCGCACCTGTCAAGATAGTCACCTGAAAACAAGCTGCTCGAGCTACTGCGCTCGAAGGCTGGCGGCGCCGTATTGACCTTTTTTCGTACAATCATATGCAAACTTCTTCCTTCCATCCGCGCCATTGGGGCGTCGGCGCCAAAATCACGGCATGTACTTTGATACTGGCCGGCATCACGCTAAGCGCCCTGATCCTGCTGATCAATGCCCGCACGTCCAGCATCCTGGAACAGCGCGCCGCCGACGCCGTGACGGCCGAACTGAACTCCGTGATGACGGCTACCGAAGTCTTCAACAACGCCATGGTCAACGAAGCGGCCAGTATGGCGCGCCTGTTCGCGTCGGAACTACCCGGCCCGTTCACGCTCGACGACGGCAATCCGGTGGACGTGGCCGGCACGCCGGCGCCGGCGCTGAAAAGCGATGGCAAGCTGCTCAATATGGATTTCAGCGTGGCCGACCGCTACACTGCGCAGACCAGCGCGGTCGCCACCATCTTCGCGGCCAGCGGCGACGAATTCATCCGCATCAGCACCTCATTGAAAAAGGAAAACGGCGAACGCGCGGTGGGCACCAAGCTCGACCATGGCCATCCGAGTTATGCGCAACTGCGCGCCGGCAAGTCTTATGTCGGCCTCGCCACGTTGTTCGGCAAGCAATACATCACCCAGTACGACCCGCTGCGCGACGCCGGCGGCAAGGTGATCGGCGTGCTGTTCATCGGCCTCGACGTCAGCACCAACCTGTCCATGCTGAAAGACAAGCTGCGCCAGGTCAAGCTGGGCCAGACCGGCTACCTGTTCATCATCAGCACGGCGCAAGGCAAGGATTACGGCAAGCTGGTCCTGCACCCGAACAGCGAAGGCAAGAGCGCGCTCGATTTCAAGGATGCCGATGGCCAGCCGTTCATCCAGCACATGCTGGACCAGAAAAACGGCACGCTGCGCTACACCTGGGCCGCGCCGGGCGAGAGCGCATCGCAGGCGCGCGAAAAACACCTGAGCTACCGCGAATTCAAGCCCTGGAACTGGATCGTCGCCGGCGGCGCCTTCACCGATGAAATCACCGCCGAAGCGCGCCAGTTGCGCAACCGTACCGCGTTGTTCAGCGCGGTCGCCCTGCTGATATTCGGCGGGCTGCTGTGGCTGCTGGTGCGGGCCAGCATCACGCGCCCGCTGCTGCGCGCCGAAGCGGCTGCCGCACAAATTTCCGGCGGCGACTTGACGGTGCAATTGCAAGCCAGCGGCCACGATGAAATCGCCCGCCTGCTGCACGCGATGAACCGCATCAGCGGCAACCTGTCCGGCGTGGTCGGCCAGGTGCGTGGCGGCGCCGAGCAAATCGCCACCGCATCGGGAGAGATTGCCAGCGGCAACCAGGATTTGTCGAGTCGCACCGAACAGCAAGCCAGTTCGCTGGAAGAAACCGCCGCATCGATGGAGCAACTGAGCGCCACCGTCGGCAACAACGTCGAGCATGCGCGCCAAGCGAGCCAGCTGGCGCGGCAAGCGTCGGATGTCGCCGCGCTGGGCGGCTCGGCGGTGGCGCAGGTGACGGCGACGATGGACGCCATCAAACAATCGTCGGGCAAGATCGCCGACATCATCGGCGTCATCGACGGCATCGCTTTCCAGACCAATATCTTGGCGCTGAACGCGGCGGTGGAAGCGGCGCGCGCCGGCGAACAGGGGCGCGGCTTCGCGGTGGTGGCGACCGAAGTGCGCAACCTGGCCCAGCGTTCCGGCGCGGCGGCCAGGGAAATCAAGGACTTGATACTGGATTCGGCCGGCAAGGTCGAGGCCGGCGACAAACAGGTGGCCCATGCCGGCGCGACGATGGAGCAAGTGGTGGCCAGCGTACGGCGCGTTACCGACATCATGGTCGATATCACGCAAGCGAGCGAAGAGCAGCGCAGCGGCATCGAACAAGTCAACCAGGCCATCGCGCAAATGGACCAGGTGACGCAGCAAAACGCCGCGCTGGTCGAGCAAGCGGCGGCCGCCGCCGAAGCGTTGCAAGACCAGGCCGACGATCTGCGGCAAGTGGTGCAGATATTCAAGCTGTAGTTCAAGCTGTAGTTCAAGCTGTAACGCAGCTTGAATCAGCTTGCAATGGCCAGCCGGTATTCGACAAAATCGATGAAGGCGCGCGCCTTGGCGCTGGCCGAACATCCATTCCGAGGCAATGGTCAAGCCCATGTCGGCCAGCACGGCCGCGCGCACGCCTTCGGCCGCATTGACGCTGACCTTGCCGGCCACCCGCACCGACACTTCCACGCCATCTCGGGTAAAAGCCCGGGCGGTGCCGCCGCCGCATGGCACGATTGTGTACGCGGAAGTCAATCCCGACTATACCCGCCGGCCGGAACCGCAAGACATGCTGGCCGTCTTGTAAAGTCCAGCCAATATCAAGCCAATAACAGGCTGCGCACGGCCGGCAGCAGATGCGCCAACTCCAGCCACTCGGGCCGGAACTGGCGCAGCAGCATGCAGATGGCCGCGACGATCAGCAAATACGGCCACGAGCGCAGCGCGATCTTCCAGTCGATCGCCGATGGCCAGCACGCGAGAAATTGCGGCGCCACCAGGAACGCCAGCACGATATCGGTCAACTGGAAAGTCCAGCCCGGATACGTGCGCCACGCCGCCACCGCGAACGGCAGCGCCAGGATCAGGAATGGCGCCAGCGCGGCCGGCGCCGCGTTATACCAGCGCACCCGGCGCAACATCACCGACCCCAGCTCCCAGCCATCGCCGACCCGGCGCGGCACGATGGTGAATGAACGCGGCTGCGCGGCCGTCAAAAAGCCGACGCAAAAATGCGCCAGCTCATGGCAAATCGTGCCGGCCAGCGAAAACAGGAAAAAGAACGGATGGCGCGCCGACAGGAAACGGATCAGCAGCGCCAGCAACAACGACGGCGCCAGGTACAGCAAGATGTCGCCGTAGCGGCATAGCAAAAGCGGCGATAGCGCGTAACAGTGGCTGGTGATCATGCTCGGCGTGGCGCCCTATGCAGTCTGCGATATCGACACTATACAAGGGCCGGGCCGACTTGGCATAAGCGCGGCGGCAACAATGCGCACCCACAGTGCTAAGATAGGCCCGAGCCGCAACATCCCTGCCGCAAAACCCTGCCCGATACTGGAGAACGCATGCACGATGACTACTGCCTGGTTGCAAGAATGATGGTGCCGACCGACGCCCACGTGATCCGCGGCTGCCTCGAAGCAGCCGGCATTCCGGTGATCCTGACCGACGACCAGCACATGCAGGCGAACCTGCTGCTGGCGCCCGCCATCGGCGGCGCCAGGGTATTGGTGCAGGAAAAAAACATGGCACTGGCGCGTGAAATCCTGGCCGCCTTCGAACGGGGCGAGCTGGCGATTTCGGAGGATGCGGATGTGGGCGTGGAAGAGGATGATGGCAAGCGATGATCTAAGCATGGCACGGCCTTCACTACGGGCCATATCAATAAAAATCTGCGGCGCCGATGGAATCTGCTGATTTCTATCCATTTCTTATTATCGTTGATATTGCCATTCCCCCCTCCCATTGCAATACCGGCCCGAAGCGGCAGTAGTTGCATGGACGCAGCAACCTACGACTCGTAATTGTTGCTAGGAATTTCATTCCAATTAACTTATTCTAGGGCCTAACATATCATCAAGTCGCTCATCCATGACTCCAATTAACCGCTCGGATGTCCCCGAACCGGACATTCTTCGGCATGAAGCACCCAAGCTGCTGGACAAACTACGCATCCACTTCACAAGCTCTCATCAGCGCTCTTCTCAAAGCAAGCCGCCTTTCGATTACGGTCGACTTGGCGAAATCGTGCCGTTCAATCAAAGTCCATATGGCAAGGCGACAATTCAAACATGCGGTCTGGACCGGCCCAGCTTGAGGCAGGCACGCTTCAAGCTGGCCAATACCACCCACGAAAGAATTGATGAACTCTCTAATGACATCACAGAACGCGAGTTACTGTGGGTATTAGACGCTATCTTTCGTGACGGCGCGGACAACCAGTGGTATTGCGGCATGGTACGCACCATCTATGAGCAGCGCACCGGACAAACTTGGGAGGAATTGGAGGCGTTGATCAAGCTCCTGCGCCTAAAGCCGGATTTATCAGCAAGGCTATGCGAATGCTAAATGCGCACAATCGAAAAATTATCGAAAGAGCATTTTTATGGAAACAGATTCTTGGAAACGGCAACCTGCTGTCTACGGTCATGCACCAGTCATTCCATCAAATCTTCAAGAGTGAGATTACCTCGTCACCAATATCCAGGTCGCGGTCAACTCCCTTCTCGCCAAGCTGGTCAAGGAATTCGACGACGAGTTGCCCCGGAAAACTGGCGTAACAGCAGCACACGGCACTTGCTCAACCCGTGTAAAAACACCGCCCGCAAGCCTGCCGGTAGCGCTCGTTGCCGCCAATGCTGATCTGCTCGCCTTCCTTGATGCGCTTGCCGTTGTCGTCGACGCGGATATTCATGGTCGCCTTCTTGCCGCAGGTGCAGATGTTTTTCAACTCTTCGATATCGTCGGCCAGCGCCAGCAGATAGGCCGAGCCGGGGAATGGCTCGCCCTTGAAGTCGGTGCGCAAGCCGTAGCAGATCACCGGCACGCCCTTGACTTGCGCCAGCTGGTGCAATTGCTGGACCTGCTGGGTAGTGAGGAATTGCGCCTCGTCGATCAGCAGGCACGCCACTTTCGGGATGGCATGCAGAAAGTCGGTGTCGGCGTCGAAGATCTCGACCACCCGCTGCGGGCCGAGGCGCGAAGTGACGCGGCCGACGCCGTAGCGGCTGTCGATCGCGGCGGTGTACAGGCGTACCGCTTGGCCTTGCTCTTCATAATTATGTGCGACCTGCAATAACGCGGTCGATTTGCCGGCGTTCATTGCGGAATATCTGAAATAAAGTTTTGCCACTGCTACCCTGCCCGATTGACCTGCCCGTTTGGCAGAACGCGATTATAAATCGCCGGCTCCCCTTGTTGCATCAAATTTGATAGAACGGCAAGTGCGACACGCGATCGAAAAGCGGTGCATACTACTTGTAACGGCGGCAAGTTTATCGGCCGCCGTTAAGATGGAATTCGCATATATAAGTACGGAAACATTCCTTCCCAATGTGTACCGGCGCGCCTAACATCCGCCCTTTTTCACGGAAAGCAACCCTGGACACAATCCGGAAGCGCTGTTCCGCTGACAGGAGTTTTTATGCATAACCCTCACAAACAAGCCGCGCTATTCGGCCTGATCGGTAACACGCCGCTGGTCGAAGTCACCCGGCTGGACACCGGCCTTTGCCAATTATTCCTGAAACTGGAATCGCAAAACCCCGGCGGCTCCATCAAGGACCGCATCGGCCTGGCTATCATCGAAGCGGCCGAAGCGGATGGCCGCCTGAAGCCGGGCGGCACCATCATCGAAGCCACCGCGGGCAATACCGGCCTCGGCCTGGCCCTGGTCGGCCGCATCAAGGGCTACCGCGTGGTGCTGGTAGTGCCCGACAAGATGTCGACCGAAAAAGTCTTGCACCTGAAAGCACTCGGCGCCGAAGTGCGCACCACCCGTTCCGACGTCGCCAAGGGCCATCCCGAGTATTACCAGGATTACGCGGCGCGGCTGGCGCGCGAATTGCCCGGCGCTTTTTACGCCGACCAGTTCAACAATCCGGCCAATCCGCTGGCGCACGAAACCACCACCGGCCCGGAAATCTGGGAGCAAAGCGGCCACGAAGTCGACGCCATCGTGGTCGGCGTCGGTTCGGGCGGCACGCTGACCGGCCTGACCAATTTCTTCCGGCGCGCCCAGCCGAAGCTGGAATTCGTGCTGGCCGACCCGCAAGGCTCGATCCTGGCCAGGTACATCGATACCGGCAAGCTGTCGGCCACCACCGGTTCGTGGGCGGTCGAAGGCATCGGCGAGGATTTCATTCCGTCGGTCGCCGACCTCGACGGCGTGCGCAGGGCTTATACCATCAGCGACCAGGAAAGCTTCGACAGCGCGCGCGAACTGCTGCGTGCCGAAGGCATCCTGGGCGGCTCGTCGACCGGCACGCTGCTGGCGGCGGCGTTGAAGTACTGCCGCGAACAAACCACGCCGAAACGGGTAGTGACCTTTGTCTGCGATACCGGCACGCGCTATCTGTCGAAGGTCTACAACGATGGCTGGATGCTCGACCAGGGCTTGATCAAGCGCCCGCCGCTGGGCGACTTGCGCGACTTGATCGGCCGCCGCTTCGATGAAGGCGACGTGGTCAGCGTAGCGCCGTCCGACACGCTGCTGACCGCGTTCAACCGCATGCGCAGCACCGACCTGGCGCAATTGCCGGTGCTCGACGGCGCGCGGCTGGCCGGCATCATCGACGAGTCGGATTTATTACTGCACGTGGCAGGCGACGCGGCCTTGTTTTCCAGCCAGGTCGGCACCACCATGACTACGCAACTGGAAACATTGCATCCATCCGCCGGTCTGGCCCAATTACGCAGTACACTGGACCGCGGCCTGACCGCCGTGGTCGCCGATGAAGAAAAATTCTACGGTTTGATTACGCGTTTCGACCTTCTTAACCATTTACGCAGGACATTATCTTGAGCGAACAAACCAACCGCAAGAGCCACCTCGCCACCCGCGTGATCCACGCCGGCCAAAGTCCCGATCCGTCGACCGGCGCGATCATGCCGCCGATCTACGCGACGTCCACCTTTGTCCAGGAAAGCCCTGGCGTGCACAAGGGTCTCGATTACGGCCGTTCGCATAATCCGACCCGCTGGGCGCTGGAACGCTGCGTGGCCGACCTGGAAGGCGGCAGCCAGGCGTTCGCCTTCGCCTCCGGACTGGCCGCGATCTCGACGGTGCTGGAATTGCTGGAACCGGGCGCGCACATCCTGGCCGGCGACGATATGTACGGCGGCACCTACCGCCTGTTCGAGCGCGTGCGCCGCCGCAGCGCCGGCCTCGATTTTACCTATGTCGACCTGACCAATCCGGAAAACCTGCTGGCCGCGATCCGCCCTGAAACACGGATGATCTGGGTCGAAACGCCGACCAACCCGATGCTGAAACTGGCCGACTTGCAGGCGATCGCCAGGATTTGCCGCGAGCGCGGCATCATCGCGGTGGCCGACAACACCTTCGCCAGCCCGCTGGTGCAGCGTCCGCTGGAACACGGTTTCGACATCGTGGTGCACTCGACCACCAAGTACCTGAACGGCCACTCCGACATCATCGGCGGCATCGCCATCGTCGGCGCCGAGGAGCGCCAGGAAAAATGGCGCGAACAACTGGGCTTCCTGCAAAATTCGGTCGGCGCCATCGCCGGTCCGTTCGACAGCTTCCTTGCGCTGCGCGGCGTGAAAACGCTGGCGATCCGCATGGAACGCCATTGCAAGAGCGCGCTGGCGCTGGCCTTGTGGCTGGAAACCCAGCCGGAAGTCAAGAAAGTGTATTACCCGGGCCTGGCGTCGCATCCGCAGCATGACTTGGCGAAACGGCAGATGGACGGTTTCGGCGGCATCATTTCGATCGACTTGCATACCGACCTGGCCGGGGCGCGGCGCTTCCTGGAGCGTTGCGAAGTGTTCGCGCTGGCGGAAAGCCTGGGCGGCGTCGAAAGCCTGATCGAACATCCGGCGCTGATGACCCACGCCACCATCCCGCCGGAACAGCGGGCCAGGCTGGGCATCGGCGACGGCCTGGTGCGGCTGTCGGTCGGCATCGAAGACCTGGAAGACTTGCGCCACGACTTGCGCCAGGCGCTGGACGCGATTTAAGATTATATCGCTTACGTTGGCTTATGCGCCAAGCGCTAAGCCAACCTACGGCCTGGTCTGGCTAACGGACCAGGCCGCTCACGATGCATCGATCAGCGCGGCGATGCGCTGGTTCAATTCCTCATTTTCCGCCTTCAACGCGCTATTGCGCTGCTTCAATTCTGCAATTTCAGCCCGCAGGCGCTCCACTTCGGTCGGCGCGGCAGCCGTGGCGGTGGCGGTGACCGTTTGTTGCGCGCCCTCTGGCACTTCCTTCGGCGCTTTCGGCGGACGGCTGGCGGCGCGCAATTCGCGAATTTCCTTGGCTGCCTGCTGCAACAGCTTCTTGCCGCCGGCTACCGCCGCGACTTGCTCGGCTTGCGGCAGCGAGGCGACGGTGGCCGCCGCATTGATCGAAATGGTGCCGGAGCGCACCGCGTCAACCAGTTCCGGCGTCGCCGCTTTCTGGATTTTCTCGATCTGGCTGATCTGGTTGCTGCTCAGGCGCGCCACCTTGGCGACGTCTTCACGGGTGGCGAATGGCTGCACTTCCGGCTCCGCGGCGGCCGCCTGATCCGCGACGCCGGCAGTCGCCGCACTGCGCGCGGCGACGATTTCCTTTTTGCGCAAGGCCAGCACGCCGCGCTGGAAGTCTGATACGCTGCGCCGCGCCAGGTGATTGTCGATCATCCACAGCATGACGTCGTCGATCGACGTGAAACTGGTATTTTGTATGGTCTTGAACGGGATGTCGTGCTTGCGGCAAATCGCGTAGCGGTTATGGCCGTCGATCAGCACGTCGTTCCACAGTACCAGCGCGTCGCGGCAACCTTCGGCCAGCAGGCTGCGTTCCAGCGCCGAGTATTCGCTGACGGTCAGCGGGTCGATGTACGACTGCAGTACCTGATTGATAGTGATATTCATGGATGTCCTTAGTGATACGGCGCGGTGACAGGCGCCGGCACGCATGCTACACCATCTGCCGCGCCAAGCCGGGTAAAATTACTATCAAGAAAACAAAAAAGGAACACCAGCCACATGAAAAGAAGCTACGCCGCCGCCGGCATTATTGCAGTCGCACTGGCCGGTTTTACCTACGTCAGCCCGTATGTCACGATGTACCGCATCAGCAGCGCGGCCAAGGCGCACGACGCCGCCGCGCTGTCGCAGCACGTCGATTTTCCCGTGCTGCGCAAGAATTTGAAGGCGCAATTGATCGAAGTGATGGGCACGGAAATGCGGGCATCCGGACTGGACAACAATCCCTTCGCCCACCTGAGCCAGGAACTGGCCGCCAAATTGCTGAACCCGATGATCGATGCGATGGTGTCGCCGGCCGGCATCGCCGCGCTGATCAAGAACATCCCGCATAACGAGCCGGTCAACAGCGCCGAACACCGTGTGGGCCAGGACGTCAAGACTGCAGCGCCGGCGCCGCGTCACACTCAAAAAAGCCAGTTTTCGCTGTCTTACCGTTCATTGAACGAAGTCGTGGTGCGCCGCGTCGGTTCGCAAGAGCACGCCGGCGAATTCACCTTGCAACGTAGCGGCCTGTGGAGCTGGAAGTTGACCTCGATCGCGCTGCCGCCCGACCTGCTGTCGTATCCATGAGTGTTTAATAGTGTTCACAGCAGTAAACCAGCGGCGGCGGATTGATATAAGTACGCGGCACGGCCAGCGAGTCGGCCAATAGCGGGCGGCGACGTTTGCTCGACAGCACGCGCAAGGCCACCTGGAGATCGACTTTATTTGTGTATAGCAACAAAGCCGCCAGATACGTGCCGTGAGCCGCCTGCACCTCCAGGCAGCGGTCGATGATGCAGGCGCTGGCGAAATCCTGGCGCCATTGCGGTCGCCGGTGTCCAGTTGCTGCGATTGCCGCACTGCTCGCTTTCATGGCGTCCCTCGTTGATCAACTTGAAAACAGTATCATCGGGTAATATCCGATGGTTGATAAAAATCAAATATTCAAGAGGGCGATTTGCTGAACAAATTCCTGACCATGCTGTTGCTGGCGACAAGCGGCGCCGCCAGCGCCGCAACACCGCAACCCTATACGCTCGACCAGACCGAAGTGCGCGCCATCCACGCCCAGGCGCTGCAGCGCGACTATGAATTGTTTGTCAGCTTGCCAGCCGGCTACGCGACGTCGGCACGCAGTTATCCGGTGCTGTTCGTGACCGACGCCAACTATGCCTTTCCATTAATCCGCAGCATCGCGCGACGGGCCGGCAATGGCGGCAAGGATATCGACGACTTCATCCTGGTCGGTCTGTCCTATGCCAAGGGCGACACGCCCGAATACAGCCGGCGCCGCGACTACACGCCGAGCGGCTTTGGCCAGGCCATGACGTCAGACATGCCGGGCCGGGAAGCCAGGTTTGGCGAAGCCGAAGGCTACCGCCGCTTCATTGCCGCTGAAGTATTTCCCTTCATCGCCAAGACTTACCGCGCCGACATGCGCCGCAAGATCTACGCCGGTCATTCCTACGGCAGTCTGCTCGGCCTGCACATGCTGCTGACCGAACCGTCGATGTTCCAGCATTACATACTCGGCAGCCCTTCGCTGTGGTTCAACAATCACGTCATGTTCGCGCGCGAACGGGACTATGCGGCCAGCCACAAGGACTTGCCGGCCAAAGTGTATTTGGCGATCGGCAGTGACGAGACCATCAAGCCGGCATCGACAGATCCGCGCCATGCCAATGAACACGACATGCTGCGCGACCTGCGAAAATTCACGCGCACGCTGGAGTCGCGCCGCTATCCCGGCTTGCAAGTGCAAAGCAAGGTGATCGCCGACGAAGACCATTTGACGGTCGCCCCGGCGATCCTCACGCGCGGCTTGATGTGGGCGCTCAAGCCGGCGCCGGCACCTCTCAAAACAGGGCGTCCGCCTGCTCCAGCACATTGAACATGTTGAGCGCGCCGAGGATGGTGTCGAAGCTGGCCGGCTTGATCAGGTGTAAATGAAAGCCCGCAGCGGCGACGCGGCGGCGCGCCTCGTCATCGCTCCAGGCCGTCAACGCGACCACCCGGGTCTTGTCAAAACGCGGCGTGGCGCGCATGCTGGCCGCGACTTGATAGCCATTGATGCCCGGCATGCCGATATCGAGGAATACGACATCGGGGACAAAACTGGCGGCCACCCGCAACGCGTCTTCGCCATCATAGGCGGACTTGGCGTCATGGCCGTACATGACGAGGAATTCGACAATGATATCGGCCGCATCGCGATTATCGTCGACGATCAGGATGCGCTGGGGATCGAGTCTCTGAGCCATGATTTCTCCGAAACGTAATCTGCCTGGATGATTCCAGACAGCGGTTTCGGCAGGCTCCAGGCCGAAGTGAAAAATGGTCGCGGGGCTAGGCGCATCATTTTATTTATTCAAGGAAATTATACATTCATTTTAGAAAAATTGTTTTCTTCATCACTCAAACACCGCTGCCGACCAGTTCAAGCGTGCGCCCCGGAGCCGTGCTACATTTACCAGCAACTCCTTTTCACTCATCGTCAGGTGATCGTCATGGACATCATGGAACTGCTGTTTGCTTCGCAAGTGCGCGATTGCGCCGAATCCATCCGGGATCATCACATGCCCTTTGCCATCGCACACGGGGAAGACGACGCGTATTACGAGTGGATCGATGCGCATCCGATTTCCGGCTATATCCAGGAAGCGTATCGCGAGATCGAGGAAACCGCGCACCAGATCCGCGCCATTCGTGCCGGATAAACAACAGCTGCATCGCAAAAAATCAGGCTCAGCTTCAAGATGCCGAGCCGGTTTCATCACGCCTGCAGAGGGAAACGATGGCAAGGTCGCAAAAGCTTAATTGTGAAGCAATAATTCGATAGTTTCACAATTTTAAGTTTTCATATAATTGATCCAATAAGCCGCTGCTGAGAGGATCACGATGAACCAATTGCCGAGCCCGACAAAAACTTGTCCACTGTGCGACGCGGAACTCCCGCAAGACGCCGTGACATGCGACTACTGTCCGTTCGATTTTTCCGGCAAGGAGATCAACTCGGACCTGCCGCCGCAACCGTCAACGGCCACGGTCAAGGAAAGTGATCAATGAATGGCCGTCCCGGGACGATACACTATCATGCCGAAAGGCAATAGCATCTCGCCTTCGCCGAGTTCGTGGGCATGCTGTTGTCCCCATTCATACAGCGATGCGATCATCGGCTTCAGGCTCAGGCCCAACGGCGTTAATACATATTCGACACGCCGCGGCGCATCGTCGCAGCGTTGCCGATTGATCAAGCCATGTTCTTCAAGCTGCCTGAGCTGTTGAATCAACACTTTTTGCGACAGGCCGGGAATCTGCTGTTCAAATTCGGCAATACGCTTGGGGCCCTCCAGCAAGACGTAAATCAGCAGCATCTTGCCACGACCGGAGATCACCCCCAGCGCGCGTTCGATGGGCGAACCTGGAAATTGCTTCGTGATGCTCATTGTACTCACCAAAAGGGGATTAAAATAGTTGCCGCTCATTATACTGCGCTCAAGATCGACAAGCTGCGGGCTCTGCCATTGGCCTGACTATCCGGCATCCATGCGGAATCCGACTACGCGCATGACAGCCACCCCGGATAATTTCTTGTACTGGTAAGTTGGAACATTTTCCCTGTTGCACCCTACTCATACAGCACTATCATTGCAATGAAAGTGCAAGATGCCATCCATCCATACTCATCCTCAGTACACTTTACCAAACCGTCCCGAGGCCATTTTGCTGCCCACCAGGCAGCCATCAGAAGCAACCCAATATGGCACGAACCCGGCACCAAAAACCGCCGCCGACTTGCCCGCCATCCGTAATGTATTGCTTTTGTCTACAAATCCAGCAGCGTCCGCACTCGGAGAACGTCTGCAAAATGCCCAGGAACAGCTCGAAAAAGGCATCATCGACAACAAGGAGCACGCTGCGCAATGCACAACAATCGTGGCTGAGGCGCAAGTACTGCGCGGAACCAGAAAAAATACACTGACCAATCTGGAATACTCGGCGCTGCATGACGATGTGGCGCTCCAACGCCATCTGCAACAAGGCGCGACGGCGGCGGCCCATAAACAGGCGCAAAGCAAGAACGCCGCCGCCAGGGGCCGGCGCAATTTGCAGAATATGCTGCCGCCGGCTGACACCCGTCCTGCCAAGGCCGACACTCGCGCTGCGCTTACCGCTCCGACCGCGGCTCCGGTTGCCGAACAAGCTACGCGCCTGGCCACTCCGGTCAAAGTGGCGGCCCAGCTCAGCGATGCCGCGGCGTCAACGTTGAGCTATTCCGCCGCGGTACTGAGCAGCAAGAGTTTATATATCAGGTCGATGATGTCGGGCGCGACCTGGGCCGCCTCCGCCACGTTCAATGGCATCGATCATGGCTTGCTGGCCAAGGAACGCAGCACGCTGGACTTGCTGTCGGATACCGCCAATTTCGGCGCCGGCGCCCTCAGCATGGTAGCGACCAGCTTCAGCCATGCCGCCAATCTGAACCAAACGGCGGTCAACACCGCCGCCACCAGTTCGAATACCTTGTGGGGCATCGCCGGCGGACTGGCGGCGCTATCGGGCATCAAGAATGGCTATCAATTGGCTTGCCAGTACCGTACATCGGCATTGGCCTATACCGCCAGCGCCTTGCAAGTCGCCGGCGGCGTGGCCAACGCGGCGGCGGCGGGCGTCAGCCTGCGCAGTACCGCCACGTCGAATGGCAACGATGCGGAATTGAACCGCCTGTCATCCTCGTTATGGATGGCGGGCACGGCGTTCGGCATCGCCGGGGCGGTCGTCGGCGGCATGGTCGAAAGCCGCCAGCAGAAGGCGAACCAGTTGCGCAGCGGCGTGGGAACTTCGCCGGTTTAAGCGGCGCGCCGATCCCTGCCCTGCCGGCAAAATCGCTACCACTACGTTACGTCGTCGATGCCGCTATCCATGGCGTCGCCAGTGGCGTAGAAGTGGCCACCGGCCACATAGTGCAAACTGCGCAAGGCAGGATCGGCGGTCTCGAAGTGCCAGCGGCCGTCCGTGAACACGCGCGTGTCCGACCACGCGCCGACCACCTCGCCGATGAACAGGTCGTAGACTTGCTGGTTGCGCGGCTCCGGCAACAGTTTGCAGGCGAGCCAGGCTGAACAGCCTGCAACGAAGGGCTGGTCGTAATCTTCCATGTCGAACAGTTCGACCCCGGCATGCGCCAGCTTGTCCGGGTGGTCGGCCAGGCCGCGGGTGCCCACCTGGTGGGTCAGCGTCAGTTGCGCCACAGTCGGCACCTGGATCACGAAGGTGCCGCTCCGCTCGATCAGCGCGCGCGTGCTGGTGCTCTTGTCCAGCACCACGGTGAGTTTCGGCGGCAGAAAGTCCAGCGTGCAGGCCCACGCCGCGGCCATGACGTTCTGCACGCAGCCATGCCGCGCCGATACCAGCACCGTCGGACCGTGATTGAGGAGCCGGCTCGCTTTTTCCAGCGCCACCGGCGCGATGTGTTGATCCATTTTTATTCCTTTTTTTGAAAATGATCTGATGAGTCAGGGCGGCGGCGCACCGTGCTCGCGCCAGTACGCATCGATGAACGTCGCCGCTTCGTGCGTGAAAATATCGGTACAGTTGATGATCGAAATCTCATCAGAATCATCGAGGAAGCGGATCGAGTTTTCCAGTACCGAGCGCTGCGGACTAAAATAATACCCATCGTCAGAACCACCGGCGACAAAACCGAGGTCGGTACGGGTTGTTATTTCGTTTGTCAGATAGCCGGCGATATGCTCTTCGACCGTCATTTCCAGCATGCAGCGGTCTGCTTTTTGCAGGAACTTTATCGATAAGATATTCGATTTCAGATACCTGGCATACTTTTCTTTTAGCAAAGGAAGCATCTCAATCCCATTGGCTGAGCTTGGCTCCAGCCGGCCGGCAGCATGCAGCGGGCCGCGCTTCAATGTTTCCACTCCTTGCAGGATTTTATGCTGCATCGCCTGTGTTTCATCGAAGCGGTCGCGGATTTCCGTGAACATGCCATTCGGACTATTCGGACTATAGATTTTTTGCAAGGAGGGATGGCTGTTGATATGGCTGCAAATATTCGGCCAGAATTCAATCTTGACCTTGAATTTACCCTGCGCCTCACGCATGTCCGAGATTTTCTGAATGTATTGTTCCAGCGGACTGTCCGCCAGCAGCGTGGTGGCGATGATCAATTGCACCATCTGCCAGCCGCGTTGGTCCGCTTCTTTAATCTCGTTATCGATCATGGCCTTCGTCAATGCCGATTCCCAGTAACGCTTGCACTGGATGCCGATGCGCCCTGCATTCTTGTCGTGCACAAACAGGTCGACGCCGCCCTGGGCCTGGCCGCTGCGGCCATTGTTGGACGGCAGCGCATCGGAAAATACGACGCAATACACATGCAGGCAGTAAGACTCGAAATCTTCCGCGCTTTTCGGTTTTGATACTTCCAAAGTGAAATTTGACATTGTTCCTCAGGCTATTCTTGTGGATGCCCAGTCTTTTACAATCGACTACTTGCCGGGTGTGCCAAGTGTAGCGCCGGGAACGCTATCGGTGTTTGTCTTTTAGTATGCATCTACGATGCGAAAAAAAGCTGTCAAGTAGGCTGTGCCGTATGGTGTTTATGTTTCCGACATGTGCTAGAATCTTGCCTCGTTGCCCGGGTGGTGAAACTGGTAGACACCCGAGACTTAAAATCTCGTGTCCGTAAGGGCGTACCGGTTCGATTCCGGTCCCGGGCACCAACGAATATGCGGCCTCCATTCATGGAGGCCGTTTTCATTTATCCGCCTGAAGCTTCGCTACTCGCTGCCATGGCTGTTCGCCCTGGCGTCCGCCCGCGCCGCGTCCGCCGTGCCAACGCCGTTAAAGAACAAGTTCAGCAACACCGCCGCGAGCGCCGCCAGCAGGATGCCGCTGTGTAATAACGGCGACAAGACTGGCGGCATCTGCTGCGCATAATTCTCGGCCACCAGCGGCAGCATGCCGAAACCGATCGACAAGGCAACGATGAACAGGTTGTTGCGGCTGCTTGCGTAATCGACGCCGGACAAGATCCGGATTCATGACGACCACCATCACCAGGCTCATGGTCAGGATGGCGACAGCGTCGAAAGTTGGCCAGCCGAACTGGAACGGCGTCACCACGGCGAATGATTTGGCGGCCGCCACCTTGGCGAAGTCGGTCTTGCCGAGCATGAAGGCCAGTGCGGCGCCGGCGTACATCACCAGCACATGCTGCAAGCCCAGCGTCGCCAGCCGGGCCGGCGGCGGTATTTCATCGACCGCCGATGCGGACGCCTGAGGTTGGATGGTGCGGATTGCGGTCAGCTGCGGTTTTGCCATGTCGGTCTCTCCAGGTACGATGCCGCTTGCAGATGCATGCTTCATGCCAGCCGCCGGATACCTGAATTCCCCCCTTCCGCCGCGCCGTTTCAGCCCATGACATGAAAAATGAACTGGTCTGGTGCAAAAACGCACCGTCACGTAGCTGCCGGCATCAATCAGGAATCACACAACATCGCCCGGCACCCTGACCCACCCTTCCATCAAGACCCGCGCGCTGCGGCTCATGATGGCCTTGGCGACGCGCCATTGACCAGCCGCCTGCACCGCTTCGGCGCCGACCAGCAAGGTGCCGGATGGATGGCCGAAGCGCACCGCGTTGCGCGCGCCGCCGCCGGCGGCCAGGTTGACCAGCGTGCCCGGTATCGCGGCGGCGGTGCCGATGGCGACCGCCGCCGTGCCCATCATCGCGTGATGCAGCTTGCCCATCGACATGGCGCGCACCAGCAAGTCGATCTGGCCGGCTTCGACCGGCTTGCCGCTGGATGCCATGTAGCTGGCCGGCCTGGCAACATAGGCGACCTTCGGCGTATGCTGGCGTTTGGCCGCTTCATCGAGATGCTTGATCAAGCCCATGCGCAGCGCGCCATGCGCGCGTATGGTTTCGAACATGGCCAGCGCCTTGTCGTCGCCATTGACCGCGCCCTGCAATTCGGTGCCGGTATAGCCGATCGCCGCGGCGTCGACAAAAATGGTCGGGATGCCGGCGTTGATCATCGTCACGCTCAGCGTGCCGATGCCCGGCACGTCCAGCTGGTCGACCACGTTCCCGGTCGGGAACATGGCGCCGCCGGCGCCCTCTTCCTCGGCGGCCGGGTCGATAAATTCCAGTTTGACTTCGGCGGCCGCAAAGGTCACGCCGTCGAGTTCGAAGTCGCCGCTTTCCTGCACCGCGCCGTCCACCATCGGCACATGGGCGATGATGGTCTTGCCGATATTGGCTTGCCAGATGCGCACCACGGCCATGCCGTCATGCGGAATCCGAGCCGGATCGAGCAGCCCGCCGCTGATGGCGAACGAGCCGACCGCCGCGGACAGGTTGCCGCAATTGCCGCTCCAGTCGACAAAGGCAGTGTCGATGGCCACCTGGCCGAACAGGTAATCGACGTCGTGCTCCGGCCTGTCGCTCCTGGACAGGATCACGGTCTTGCTGGTGCTCGACGTGGCGCCGCCCATGCCGTCGATCTGTTTGCCGTACGGGTCGGGACTGCCGATCACGCGCAGCAGCAGCGCGTCGCGCACCGGTCCCGCCACCTGGGCGGCCTCGGGCAGATCCTGCAGGCGGAAGAACACGCCCTTGCTGGTGCCGCCGCGCATATAGGTGGCGGCGATCTTGATTTGTGGTGCGTGGGCCATGAATGCTTTCGTAAAAAAGCCGGGCGGCGCGTGCCTGCGCCGCCCGGCGTGATAAAGGCTGTCAGGCGGCCTTGGTCGATTCCAGGAAGTCCTGGGCGAAGCGCTGCAATACGCCGCCCGCTTCGTAGATCGACACTTCTTCGGCGGTGTCGAGGCGGCAGGTCATCGGCACCTCGACCCGTTCGCCATTCTTGCGGTTGATCACCAGCGTCACGCTGGCGCGCGGCGTGCGCTCGCCGATCACGTCGAAGGTTTCGCTGCCGTCGATGCCCAGCGTCAAACGGTTCACGCCGGGCTGGAATTCCAGCGGCAGCACGCCCATGCCGACCAGGTTGGTGCGGTGGATGCGCTCAAAACCTTCGGCGGCGATGGCTTCCACGCCGGCCAGGCGCACGCCCTTGGCGGCCCAGTCGCGCGACGAACCCTGGCCGTAATCGGCGCCGGCGATGACGATCAGCGGCTGCTTGCGCTCCATATAAACTTCGATCGCTTCCCACATGCGCGACACCAGCCCGTCCGGCTCGATGCGCGTCAGCGAACCGGCTTTTACTTTACCGTCCGCATCGCGCACCATTTCATTTTTCAGCGTCGGATTGGCGAAGGTGGCGCGCTGCGCGGTCAAATGGTCGCCGCGATGGGTTGCGTAGGAATTGAAGTCTTCTTCCGGCAAGCCCATTTTCGCCAGGTAGGCGCCGGCCGCGCTGTCGAGCATGATCGCGTTCGACGGCGACAGATGGTCGGTGGTGATGTTGTCGCCCAAGACCGCCAGCGGCCGCATGCCCTTCAATGGCCGCGCGCCGGCCAGCGCGCCTTCCCAGTACGGCGGACGGCGGATGTAGGTGGTGTGCGGACGCCAGTCGTACAGCGGGCTGACCTGCTCGCCATCGTCCGGCTGCCGCGCGAACATCGGGATATACACTTGATGGAAATGGACCGGCCTGACGCTGGCCGCGACGATGGCGTCGATTTCCTCATCGGACGGCCAGATATCCTTCAGCGTCACCGGCTGGCCGCCGGCATCGATGCCGAGGATGTCTTTCTCGATGTCGAAACGGATGGTGCCGGCGATCGCATAGGCCACCACCAGCGGCGGCGACGCCAGGAACGCCTGCTTGGCGTACGGGTGGATGCGGCCGTCGAAGTTGCGGTTGCCGGACAGCACGGCGGTGGCGTACAGGTCGCGCCCGACGACTTCTTTCTGGATCGCCGGATCGAGCGCGCCCGACATGCCGTTGCACGAGGTGCAGGCATAGGCCACCACGCCGAAGCCCAGTTGCTCCAGTTCCGGCATCAGCCCCGCTTCTTGCAGGTACAGGGTGACGGTCTTGGAACCGGGCGCCAGCGAGCTTTTGACCCACGGCTTGCGGGTCAGTCCGCGCGTATTGGCGTTGCGCGCCAGCAGGCCGGCGGCAATCATGTTGCGCGGGTTATTCGTGTTGGTGCAGCTGGTGATGGCGGCGATGATCACCGCGCCGTCCGGCATCCGGCCCGGCTCGTTTTCCACGACGCCGCTGATGCCGCGCGCCGCCAGTTCCGAAGTCGGCACCCGGCTGTGCGGGTTCGACGGGCCGGCGATATTGCGCACCACCGACGATAAATCGAAACGGATCACGCGCTCGTATTCGGCGTGTTTCAGGCTGTCGGCCCACAGGCCGGTGTGTTTCGCGTACAGTTCCACCAGCTTGACCAGCTCATCGTCGCGGCCCGTCAATTTCAGGTATGTGATGGTTTGCTGGTCGATGTAAAACATCGCGGCGGTCGAGCCGTATTCCGGCGCCATGTTGGAAATCGTCGCGCGGTCGCCCAGCGTCAGGTGCGCCGCGCCCTCGCCATAGAATTCGAGGTAGGACGACACTACTTTTTGCTTGCGCAGGAATTCGGTCAGCGCCAGCACCGTGTCGGTGGCGGTGATGCCCGGCTGAGGCTTGCCGGTCAATTCGACGCCGATGATGTCCGGCAGCCGCATCCACGAAGCGCGGCCCAGCATCACGCTTTCCGCTTCCAGGCCGCCGACGCCGATGGCGATCACGCCCAGCGCATCGACCATCGGCGTGTGCGAATCGGTGCCGACCAGCGTATCCGGGAAGGCCACGCCGTGTTGCACCTGCACCACCGGCGACATGCGTTCCAGGTTGATCTGGTGCAGGATGCCGTTACCGGGCGGGATCACGTCGACGTTCTTGAACGCCTTCCTGGTCCAGTTGATGAAATCGAAGCGGTCTTCGTTGCGGCGGTCTTCGATGGCGCGGTTCTTGTCGAAAGCGTCCGGGTCGAAACCGCCGCATTCGACGGCCAGCGAATGGTCGACCACCAGCTGGGTCGGCACCACCGGATTGACCAGCGCCGGGTCGCCGCCCTGCGCGGCGATCGCGTCGCGCAAGCCGGCCAGGTCGACCAGCGCGGTCTGGCCGAGGATGTCATGGCACACCACGCGCGCCGGAAACCACGGGAAATCGAGGTCGCGGCGGCGCTCGATCAACTGGGTCAACGACGCGCTCAGCGTGGCTGGGTCGCAACGGCGCACGAGGTTTTCCGCCAGTACCCGCGAGGTGTACGGCAGCTTGTCGTAGGCGCCGGCCTGGATCGCCTCGACCGCGCCGCGCGCGTCGAAATAATCCAGTGTGCTGCCGGGCAGGGCTTGACGGTATGCTGTATTCATTGACTTGCGTTCCTTTTACTTGCGTTCCTTGATGGCGACGAATGGCAGGTCTTCCGGGCCGACGTAATTGGCGCTCGGGCGGATGATCTTGTTGTCGATGCGCTGCTCGATGACGTGCGCGGCCCAGCCGGAAGTGCGCGAAATGACGAACAGCGGCGTGAACATGGCGGTCGGCACGCCCATCATGTGGTACGAAACCGCCGAAAACCAGTCCAGGTTGGGGAACATTTTCTTGATGTCCCACATCACCGTTTCGAGCCGTTCGGCGATGTCGAACATCTTCATCGAACCGGCTTCCTGCGACAGCGAGCGCGCCACTTCCTTGATGACGACGTTGCGCGGGTCGGAAATCGTGTACACCGGATGGCCGAAGCCGATCACCACTTCCTTGTTGGCGACGCGGTTGCGGATGTCCGCTTCGGCCTCGTCGGCGTTGTCGTAGCGCTTCTGGATTTCAAAGGCGAACTCGTTGGCGCCGCCGTGTTTCGGGCCGCGCAGCGCGCCGATGCCGCCGGCGATCGCCGAATGGATGTCGGAACCGGTGCCGGCGATGACGCGGCTGGTGAACGTCGATGCGTTGAACTCGTGTTCCGCGTACAGGATCAGCGAGGTGTGCATCGCCCGCACCCAGTTGTCGGACGGTTTTTGACCATGCAGCAAATGCAGGAAATGGCCGCCGATGGTATCGTCGTCGGTTTCCACGTCGATCCGCTTGCCGTTGTGGCTGAAGTGGTACCAGTACAGCAGCATCGAGCCGAACGACGCCATCAGGCGGTCGGCGATGTCGCGCGCGCCCGGCGCATTGTGATCATCTTTTTCCGGCAGCAGACAACCGAGCACCGAAACGCCGGTGCGCATCACGTCCATCGGATGGGCCGACGCCGGCAAGGATTCCAGCGCCGTCTTCAACGACGCCGGCAAGCCGCGCAGCGATGTCAGTTTGGCCTTGTAGCCGCGCAGTTCGGCCTGGTTCGGCAGCTTGCCGTGCACCAGCAGGTAGGCGATCTCTTCGAATTCGCAGGTGTTGGCGACGTCGAGGATGTCGTAGCCGCGATAGTGCAAATCGTTGCCGGTCTTGCCTACCGAGCACAGCGCGGTATTGCCGGCCGTGACGCCGGACAGGGCGACGGATTTTTTAGGTTTGAAGGTGCCGGTTTGGGTGTCGCTCATCGTAGTCTCCAAGTAATTTAGCCAGGTCGCTTATTGTTTTTTCGCGGCGTGTTGCGCCGAAAACAGCGCGTCGAGCTTTTGTTCGAACTCGTGGTAATTGATGCTTTCATACAGTTCCATGCGGGTTTGCATGGTGTCGACCACGTTCTGTTGCGTGCCGTCGCGGCGCAGCGCGGTGTAGACATTCTCGGCCGCCTTGTTCATCGCGCGGAAGGCCGACAGCGGATACAGCGCCAGCGCCACGTCGGCGCTGCGCAATTGATCGAGCGTAAACAGCGGCGTGGCGCCGAATTCGGTGATATTGGCCAGGATCGGCACCTTGACGGCCTTGGCGAATTGTTTATACATGTCGAGGCTGGTGATCGCTTCCGGGAAGATCATGTCGGCGCCCGCTTCGACGCAGGCGATGGCCCGCTCCAGCGCGGCGTCCAGGCCTTCGACGGCCAGCGCATCGGTGCGCGCCATGATGACGAAATTGTCATCGGTGCGGGCATCGACGGCGGCCTTGATGCGGTCCACCATTTCATCCTTGCCGACGATTTCCTTGCCCGGACGGTGGCCGCAGCGCTTGGCGCCGACCTGGTCTTCGATGTGCAGCGCGGCGGCGCCGAACTTGATCATCGACTTGACGGTGCGCGCCACGTTGAACGCGGACGAACCGAAACCGGTGTCGGCGTCGACCAGCAGCGGCAAGTCGCACACATCGGTGATGCGGCGGATATCGGTCAGCACATCGTCGAGGCTGGAAATGCCCAGGTCGGGCAAGCCCAGCGAGCCGGCCGCGACGCCGCCGCCGGACAAATAAATCGCCTTGAAACCGGCGCGCCTGGCCAGCAAGGCGTGGTTGGCGTTGATCGCGCCGACCACTTGCAGCGGGGATTCTTCGGAGACGGCCTGGCGGAACGCGGCGCCGGCGGAATGATGACTCATGTATTCACCTTGTTAAGAGTTGCACAATATTACGAGGATATGCCGCCACTATTGCAAGCGGCGTGCCATGCCTGGAGCAGAATAGAAATTCATCAGGATAATCAAGCACTTGCAATCAAGATGGCAAGCTTGCATGTTTCATGATGGCCCACAAGAACAAGTATAAACGTTTCATCTACGTTTCATTTTGAAACATTCAATTTCACCTGAAACATGGTGCAATCAATTTAAATCGGCCAGCCGGACTCAACGCCACGATGCTGCTGCCGGCGGCAAGCGGAACATGATGAAAAAATAGAAGGAAAAAAGGACATGGCAATAAGAAAGACCATGCCTATGATTGAATCAAACCAAAGAATGCTACAAGGAGGAATACTATTAACTACATACGGAGTAAGCGCTCGACAAGCCGCGCAAAGCCGCATGGCTTCACGCGGACTACGCTCAAGTTACACCGTCAATAGCAGTCAAGCCTGCCGCACCAGCGGATTGGCGATGATGTTATCGACTTGGCGGATGGCCTCTTCGCAAGCGGCGGCGATGGCGTCATCTTCATCGTCGCGCACAAATTGCATGGTGGATCCTTCAAACACTTCCACCCCATCCGCACCGGCCCGTTCTATATCGCAACTAGCCGACCACTGACCGTCATTGGTAGGAACCGCGAGCGGGATGAGTTCCCATCCCTTGTAGTGAATTTTCGAGCTACTATCCATCTGCGCCTCCTGGTTGATAAGGGAAAATCGTAGCACGAACGATATCGCGCGACGATTCGATTATGCCGGAAAGCGCCAAACAGGCCAAACCGTTTGCACACCGCCTGCGCTTGACCTACGCTCGATCAAGTGCAAGTAAATTATCGACCTCGATCCTGGCCACTTCGACACCCGCGAAACCAGCGATCTCAGCCGTCAGATGGCCACCCAGCGTCTGGCTGCCATCGATGGCCGGCCCGCCATCCTTGCTCAGCTGATACGTGAAATCCCATAAGTCGTCATGGTCCTGGAACGGCGTGACCCTGATGGTGTAGCCGCGATATTCCTGCGTCAAAACATTCATGCCAGCTCCTTTTGTTATGATGAGCCTAGCATGAAGCAAGGCAGGCCCCGCGCACAGCTGCGCATGGTCTCCTGGAAAATTGTTATTTGTTTTTCGCATGAATCATGGAAAAACTGAGCAATTTATAACTATAATACTGGGAAACTTTTTTACCTTAGCGAGTCAGCAAATAACATGAAGCCACAGATCCAGGCGTTTTTCGATACGGGCACGTCCACCGTCACCTACGTTGTCTATCAAGAAGACGGCGGCGCTTGCGCAGTCATCGATTCGGTACTGGACTACGATCCGAAATCGGGCCGCACGGCGCATGTGTCGGCCGACCAGGTGATCGATTTTGTGCGGGCGCACCGCCTGGAATGCCGCTGGCTGCTGGAAACCCATGCGCACGCCGACCATTTGTCGGCCGCGCCCTATCTGGCCCGGCATATCGGCGGCCGGATCGGCATCGGCTCGGCGATCCGCACCGTGCAGCATGCGTTCTCGGCGGTGTACAACCAGCCGGGGGCGGCGCAGGACGGCTCGCAATTCGATCATTTGTTCAGCCCCGATGAAGTGTTCCAGATCGGGCCGATGGAAGCGCGCGCGCTGCATGTGCCGGGCCACACGCCGGCCGACATGGCGTACCAGATCGGCGATGCGGTATTTGTCGGCGATACGCTGTTCATGCCCGACCTGGGCACTGCGCGCTGCGATTTCCCGGGCGGTTCGGCCAGCATGCTGTACCATTCGGCGCAACGGCTGCTGCGCCTGGCGCCGGAAACGCGTTTGTTCATGTGCCACGATTATCCGCCGGCCGGGCGCGAGGCGCGCTGGGAAGTGACGGTGGCCGAACAGCGCGCCGGCAATATCCACCTGCACGATGGCGTCACCGAGGAACAATTCGTGGCGCTGCGCACCCGGCGCGACGCCACGCTGGACATGCCGACGCTGATACTGCCGGCGATCCAGGTCAACCTGAACGCCGGCCAGTTGCCGGAAGCCGAAGACAACGGCGTACGCTATCTCAAGATACCGCTGAACGCCATTTAAGTCACTCGGCCCGGGCCGGGGCGCGGCCGATCGGCTGCTCCAGATTCGCCAGGTACCAGGCCATCGACGTCATCACCACCACGTTGCGGCGCAGGTTATCCGGATCGACCTTGTCCAGCGTGTCGGCTGGCGAATGGTGGTAGTGGAAATAATCGTGGCTGTCGACCACCGGCTCGAAAATCGGCACGCCGCCTTTTTCCAGGTAGCCCAGGTCGCCGGTATCGAGCGCATCGCGGCGCGTGAAGGTTTGCGCGCCGATCAGTTCCAGCGCCGCGCGCAACGGCAGCAGCAGTTTTTCGCCCTGCTGGGTGACGCTGGCGCGGATGCCGAACGGACGGCCGGCGCCCATGTCGCTTTCAATCGCCGCGAACTGCTTGTCCAGCGCATCTTTATTCGCCTCGAAATATGCCTTGCCGCCACGGCCGCCGTTTTCCTCGTTCATCCAGGCGATCACGCGTATCGTTCGGCGCGGCTGCAGATTGAGTTTCTTGAGGGTGTCGATGACGCCCATCGCGCTGACCAGGCCGGCGCCGTCGTCATGGGCGCCGGTGGCCAGGTCCCACGAATCGAGGTGGCCGGACACCACCACCACTTCATCGGCCTTGTCGCTGCCGGCGAAATCGGCGATGACGTTAAAGCTGTCGGCGTCGGGCAGGTTTTGCGGCGTCAGCGTCAGGTGCATCTTGAGCGGACCGCGCGCCGCCAGGCGGTTGATCAGCAGCGCGTCTTCCACCGTCACGGCGGCCGCCGGGATGCGCTTGCCGTCGGCCAGCGCGCTGTGACCGGCGTGCGGAATGCGGAAATTGGCGCCGCCGACCGAGCGCACCAGCGCCGCCGCCGCGCCCAGTTCGGCCGCCAGTTTCGGTCCCTGCACGCGGAATTTGGAGCCTTGCCCATAGGCCGGGCCGGCAAAACCCCGGTCCGCCATCTGCTGGTCGAAGGCGACGTCGATCAAGACGATCTTGCCTTTCACTTCCGCCGCGCGCGCCTTCAATTCATCGAAGCTGCGCACCACCAGCACCGGCGCGGTCAGGCCGTCCGCCGGCGTGGCGCCCGAACCGCCCAGCGCCGTCAGCACCACCCGCTGGCTGATGCCGGCCGGACGCCCGGCATAATCGACCAGTTCCGCCGTTTCCACGCCGCGTACCCAGTGCGGCACCTTGACCGGCTGCAACGTCACCTTGGCGCCCAGCTTGCGCATGACGTCGGCCACCTGCTCCACCGCGGCGGCGGCGCCGGCCGAACCGGACAGGCGCGGCCCGATCAAGTCGGTCATGTCGGCCAGCCGTTCATAGGCCCAGTCGCTTTGCATGGCGCTGTTGCGGATCCGGGCCAGCGCGGCCGTATCGTCGGCAGCCTGGGCGGCACCGCTGAACATGGCCACGGCGACCAGCGATAACAAGGTCTTGCGCAGCGGAGGGGAAAACATGGACTTCATGCGGGATTCCTGTAATGAAAAGTTGAATGACGTCCCCGGCTTCAGGCAAATGCATGCAGCGGAGGAAACATAGCCTACATGAATTATTGACGGGCCGTCAAAGCAGGTCATCGCGGAGACGTTCGCCGATTGCATTAGTGTTTTCATTCGACTAAGATCGGATTGACTCCAGACCGCGAAAGCCTGTATGTTAAAAGGACACCTGTGCACCGTGCGGCATTTGTTAAGCAGCGATTTGAATACCTTCATTGCGCTGCTCAACGACTTGCCGTCGCGCGGCGAGTTTTTCCCGATGAACTTCAAGTCGCCGGAAGTGATACGGCGCGACTTCATGCAGACCGGCCTGGTCACCGACGACCATGAAATGTTCGTCATCGAAGACCGTCACCACCATATCGTCGGCATCATCAGCCACTTCAAGAGCCGCACCCCGATTTGCCGCGAAATCGGCTACCGTCTGTTCGACACCGCCCTGGCCGGACGCGGCTACGTCACCGCAGCGACCCGGCTGCTGGCCGACCACCTGTTCCGCGCCTACCAGTACCACCGGCTGGAATTACTGATGGATACGGACAACCTGGCTTCGGAGCGAATCGCGCTGAAATGCGGCTTTCATTACGAGGGGCTGATGCGGCAGGCATTTTTCCATAACGGCATGATCCGCGATGTCAAAATATACAGTTTATTAAGGCCGGAGTGGCGGCAACTGGCATCGCCGTAGCTGGTGCAAGTTGTTACGGAACCAGTTTTACTTGTAAGAAGTTGTATATCGCGTGGCATTTCCCGCCCTGCGCTATATAGTGAACTCCAGGAACGGATCATATTGGTCTCGTCGGAATGGAGAATCGCCATGTTGAACAAAAAAATCCTGGGTGCGGTGATGTTGGCCACGGTAGCTGTCTCGTCGGCAGCGACCGCTGGTGACCGCGACTTCAATACCGTCGCCGGCGCCGTGATCGGGGCGGCCATCGGCCACAACAGCGGCGGCCGTGACGGCGCGATCGTCGGCGGCGTGCTCGGCGCGGCGGTCGGCAGCAGCTTGAGCGACGATCGCGGCTACCGCGGCAACGGTTATCGCGGCGGCTATTATGAAAACCGCGGCTACCAGCCGGCGCCGACATATTACGCGCCCGCCCCGGCGCCGGTGTATTACGCGCCTCCGCCACCGGTGTACTACGCGCCGCCGCCGCGCTACTACCGCCCGCCGGCCGTGATCTACGTCGAACCGTCGCGCCACTATTACCGCGAACGGGGTTATCGCGGCGGTTATTATGAAGGCCGCGGTTATTACCGTTAAGCCGTACTAGCCGCACCAGGCCGTATCGCATTACACAAGCCAGCCGCAAGCAATTGCGGCTGGCTTGTCCGTTTTTCGGCTCCCCCGGCATCAGCTGCACGACGGCGCTTGCCGTCCTGTACACACGGGGGAAACATGCTCACAGCGGGCGCCATCATCACTTTGCAACTGGGCCATTACCGCCTGCGCGAACAAATCGCCGGCTCGGCCTATGGCGTGATCTGGCGCGCCAGCGGGCCGCGCGGCTCGCGCGACGTGGCGCTGAAGCTGATCAACCAGCAACAGATGGCGCTGGCCCTGCCGCGCCAGCGCGAACGCTGGGTGACCAGCGCGAACAATGAAATCGCCTTCCTGCAATCGCTGGAACCGTGGGACGAACGCCACATCGTGCGCCTGCTCGACAGCGGCCAGCACCAGGGCTTGCCGGTACTGGCGCTGGAATTGATGTCCAGCGACCTGGCGCGGCACATCGCGGCAGGCGCCGCGGCCGGAGCGGGACATGCGCCGCCGCTGGTCGATATCCTCGACTGGACCGGCCAGATCAACCAGGCGCTGGCCAAGGTGCACCAGTACGGCTGGTCCTACCTCGACCTGAAGCCGGCCAATGTGCTGTTCGACCCGTTGCTGGGCAGCGTCAAGCTGACCGATTTCGGCACCAACCGGCTGGCCGGCGAAGCGCAGGCCCAGACCTACGCCGGCACCGCCAGCTGGCAGGCGCCGGAACAGTTTTTCCCGGCCGCCGACGGCAGCTACGGCGGCGGCCGGCGCAGCGATTATTTTTCGCTGGGCGCGCTGTTCTACTTCCTCGTCACCGGCGGCGTGCCGCTGCGCTTTTGCAGCGATTGCGGCCAGGCTTACCGCGAACACCATGTCGGCGGCGCGGCCATGCTGCGCCGCCGCGCCGGCGGCGCCATCCCCGCCACGCTGCACCCGGCCGAGGAAGCGCTGTTCGCGCGCGGTTTTGGCCAGGACGGTGAAGCCTGCGCCCAGGCCGCGCTGAAACTGCTGCGCGCGCTGCTGGCGCCGCTGCCCGAAAACCGCCCCGGCCACGCGATCCAGATCAGCCGCATGCTGGCCGCGATCCGCGGCGGACTGACGGCGCCGCGCGCGGTGCCGATGAATCAACTGCTGCACGGGGTCGGACGGCCAGCCGCGCAAAACGGCTGGCCGCTGCTGGCCCAGGCCATCGCCCAGACGCTATGAAAAAATTGTCGCAACCATCGCTGTTCAAGACCTGCGCCGCACTGCTATTGCTGTTTTTCCTGATGCAAGCCTGGAGCTTGTGGCATGCGCCCGCCGCCTGGTATCCGGCGGCGGTGACGGCCCGGCTGGCGCTCGGCGAAACAGTGCTGCTGGGCCAGCGCGAACTGGCCGCGCCGCAGGCCGACCGCAACCATATCGCGCTGCACCGCGATAGCGGAGGCAACTGGTGGCTGCGCAACCTGAGTCCCGCCAAGCAGGTGCTGCTGCAAACGGCCGATGGCGAACGGCAAATGGGCAGCGTGGCGCCGCAAGCCGGACAGCAATTCCAGGTCGGCGCCGCGCGCTTCGAGGTGACCGCCAGCGACGCCGGCGGCATCAGCTTCCGGCGCGGTGCACAACGCTGGCGCTACGATGGCGCGGTGCTGTACCGCGACGGCCAGGCCCAGGCGGCATGCGCCGACGCCAGGCCGGCCAGCCGCGCACTCATGCTGTGGAACCGCGTCATGCCGGACTGGCTGACGGTCGCCAGGCCGCTGGTCTTCGGCGGCAACATCCATTGCGGCAACCGCCTCGGGCTGGCCGACATCACGCCCGGCGCGGCGCTGCTGGCCCGGGCCGACGGGCAATTGCGGCTCAGCGCCGGCAATCCGGACGGCGAACGCGCGTCGCTGCTGCTGATGCGCGACGGCGTCGCCATCGACGTGCGGCGCCAGGAACAGTCGCTGACCAATGTGTCGGCGATGGTGGTCGGCCATACCCGCTTCCTGCTGGTGCCGCAACCGGGCCAGTTGACCATGCTGCCGGGGCGCCGGGTCAGCCTGTTCAGCGCGCCCGACAGCCCGCTGCCGGCGCAGGTCAGCTGGCAATGGCGCGCGCGCGAGGTGTGGCACGGTCCCGGCCAAAAAACCGCTGTGGGCCGGCCTGTCCATCGGACTGCTGGCGCTGCTGCTGGGCGCCAGCGTACTGCGCGCCGGCGCCTGGCAGGCGCGCGGCGCGGCGCTGTGCGCCGCCGTGGTGCTGGCCAACGGCATCATCGCGCTGGTGATGCAGCGCGCCGGCCAGGCGCCCAGCGCCGCCTATTCGATGTGCCTGGGCGGCGCCGCGCTGGTGTTGTGGCTGCTGCTGCCGGGCCGCTTGCGATTGGCCGGCGCCGCCGCCCTGCTGTTGCTGTCGGCCGGCTTGCTGGTGCAGCTGGAAATGGGCCTGGGCGGCATGGAATCGTCGTGGCTGCGCTATTACCAGAAAAGCGCGGCACTGCTGGCGATCGGCTGCGGCGCCGGCGGCTTGTGGCGCTTGTGGCGCCGGTACGACGTCACTGTGCCGCAGCAGCGCGGCATCGAATGGGCGCTGTTGCTGCTGGCGGCGCTGGCGCTGGCCGCGCTGGCGATGCAAGTGCTGTGGGGCGATGAAACCGGCGTGTTCGACTTGCAGCCGGTCGAGCTGGCCAAGCTGGCGCTGACCGCGCTGACCGCGCACAGCCTGGCGCTGCGCCTCGGCTGGCATGCCGGCAACGCTGACGCCCCGGGGCGTACCAAGCGCTGGCTGCTGCTGGGCGCGCCGGCGCTGCTGTTCCTGGCGCTGCTCGGGCTGGCGCTGGTGCAGGTCGACGATTATTCGCCGTTGATACTGCTGCTGGTCTGGAGCACCTCAATGGTACTGGCGTATGCGCTGGCGGCGCGCAACCGGCCGCTGGCCGGCGCCATCGTGCTGCTGGTGCTGTGCACCGCGGGCGCGATCGCCTGGCTGCACGGGCTCGATGGCACGCTGCTGCAAGGCGGCAGCTTTTACGCCGACCGTTTCCAGGTCTGGCTGGCGCCGGCCGACCATCCGCACACCGGCCAGCAACTGCTGCTTGGCGCGCGCGCCATCGGCGACGGCGGCTGGTGGGGCGCCGGCCAATTCCTCGGCGTGCCCAGCCTTGGCCAGGCGGCCGGCGGCGTGCTGAACATCCCGGCGGTGCAAGACGATTTTGCGCCGGCCTTTTTCATCAACCGCCACGGCCTGGCCGGCGCGCTGCTGCTGTGGGGCGTGCAGGCGGCCTTCGTCGCCGGCCTGCTGATGCTGGCGCTGCGTTGCCATGTCGCCGGCGCCGGCGCGGGCGACTACCGCCACACGTGGCAGGCCCGCTTCCGCTACTTTGCGCTGTGCGGCGGCGCCGCCTTCGTGCTCGGCCATTTCCTGCTGTCGTGGGGCACCAACCTGGCGATCTTCCCGATCATGGGCCAGCCGATGAGTTTCCTGTCGGCCGGCGGCAGCCATTTGCTGTTTTTCCTGTGCCCCCTGCTAACGTTTGCTGCGGCCAGCGCGTCATCTTTAGAGGAGAACCCATCATGCCGATCTATGTCCAGCACGAAGTCCTGGGTAAAGTAGCCGACGTATTCAACGCCGAGGCGATCTGGCAGGCGCCCGGCCTGGCGCTGTTTTCGCGCCGTCCGCTGCTGCGCGACCTATTGGAGCGCAGCCCGCGCGAGCACAAGGGCCGCGCCGCCACGCGCTGTTTTTCGCATGTCACGCTGATGCTGCCGCAAGAGGAAGTCGACGACGACTATCACCTGACGCGCGGCTCACGGGCGCGCGACCTGGCGCAGACGCTGACCGCGCTGCACCAGAAGGATTTCGGCGACTTGCTGGGCGCCGACCAGGTGCGCTACGACGTGGTCGGCACCGAGACGCTGGACGCGGGCCAGGTCGAAGTCAAGTTCGGCCACGCCGTGTACCTGCCGGCCGCCGATGAAAAAGTGCTGTACAACGTCAGCGTGTCGCGCGACAGCGCGGTATGGCAGGCGGTCTGCCCGATCTATCCGAACCAGCGCCTGGCGCTGATCGGCGGCGACCAGGGCCAGGCCAGCTTCGCCGCCGGCGGCTGGCCGTTCGGCCCGGACGGCGCGGTCTTGCTGATCAACGACGGCCCGGACGCGCCGGTCGACGTGCAGATGCGCCCCAGGGACGCGTTCGACTGCACTTTCGACGCAAAACACGGTTATTACACGATCACCTCGAAACGCGGCGCTGCAACGCCCGGCGGCCAGGCACAGCGCCTGCTGCTGAAAATCAGCCGGGCCAGCGCCCCCATCATGGTAGCGCCGGCGCCGGCCAGCCGCGCCGCAGTCTGGCAAAGCCGCCCCGCTCCATCGACCGTGCCTGTGCCTGTGCCTGTGCCTGCACCGCGCACCACGCTGGACGACCTTGAGCCGACCGCGCTGCCCGTCAGCCACCGGCCCGCCAAGCCATTGAACCGGGCCGGCGAAAGCGACGCCACCTATGCGCCAATCGCGCAGCAGCGCGTCAGCCTGGTGGCGCTGGCCTTGCCGCGCCTGAGCCGCTACCGCGACACCGGCGCGAGCGCGCTGGAGATCCCGTTCGACCGCGACCTGGCCATCTCGCCGAATGGCGAGCCGGCCATCAGCTTCACGGTCAATACCGCCGATGAACTGTACGCCAGCAGCGCCGCCGGCCGCCAGCGCATCGCCGCGCCGGCCAGCTTCACGCCGCTCGATGCGCGCACCATCCGCCTGCTGGCCGCCGCGCCGGAAATGGCCGACCGTTATTGCGCCATGCTGTGCCTGGCCGAGCCGGTCGTGTTGCCGGTGGCGGGCGGCGCGCGCTTCGTGTTCGGCCGCAACGCGCCGGTGCTGGCGGCATTGCGCCTGCTCGATTCGCCGCGTTTCCTGCAACGCAGCGGTCCGGCCGACGGCGCCAGCGCCGACCGCATCGGCCTGTCGCGCAACGCCTTCAGTTTCGAAGCGTCGCCGCAAGGATTCAAGATCGGCCGGCTGGCCGCCGCGCAGGCGCTGTACCACCTCGACCAGCAATTGCGATTCGTCGCCAGCATCACCGACACGGATGACGAAACGTATTACCTGCTGCCGCCCGGCCATCACCTGGTGGCCGGCCATTACGTGCTGCGCTTTGACGCTTGATGACGGAGTCCTTATGTGGACCAACCTGTGGCCCAACCTGTGGCCCGAACACGGCTACCGCCTGGCCGCGTTCACGCTGGGCCTGTTCCTGACGCTGGTGCTGGCGGCGTGGCTGACGCCGCGCGCCTGGTGGAAGCGGCCCAACGTGCGCGCGCTGCTGATACTGGCCGGCGGCACCTGGGGCATCGGCAGCCTGGTCGCCGCACTGCTGCCGGCCGCGCCGCCAGCGATTCCAGCGCCGGCACTAGCGCCGGCCGCCGTCAACACCGCGCCGCCATTGCCGGTCTTGCCGCTGCCGGAGCGTGGCGTGGCCTACCACGCGCATCGCGACATCAACCTGCGGGCCGGCGCCGGCACCAACTCGCCGCGGCTGGCCATCGTGCCGCGCGGTACTGAAGTGATACCGACCGGCCGGCGCAACGGCGACTGGTGGCAAGTCAGGGCCGGGACCGGCAGCGCCGGCGGCGGCACGCTGGGCTGGGCCAGCAGCCTGTGGCTGCGCCGCGGCGACGAAGAAGCGCTAAAAAGCAAGTAAAGATAAGTAAAAAACAAGCCCCCCTTCTGCCGCGAGCCGGTTTTCGGCTAAGCTGTCGCTACCATCCCGGCGACCGGACACCTACACCACCATGCCTTCATTATTCAATTTGCCCGATTGCGGCGCCATGCTGGATGTCGCCGCCTGCACCTGCGACAGTGCGGTGGCGCTGGTGAGCCTGGAAAACCAGGACAATCTGCTGGTGATCGGCGCCGACGGCCGCGCCGTATCGCTGCGCGGCCAAGCCAGCCACAGTTGGCAAGTGCCCGGCTGGCCGGCCGGCCATGTGCGGCTGGCGGTGCTGGACGGCATGGGCGGCCATGGCCATGGCCGCGAAGCGGCGGAAGCGGCGGCGGCCGGCCTGCTGGCCATCCCCGCCTGCAACGATGTCGCGACCTTGGGCGCCCATCTCGACCGGCTGCACGACCGCTTGCAAGCCGAGTTTGCCGCAGCGGACGGCGGCAGCGCCGGCAAACAGCCCGGCACCACGCTGACCCTGCTGGAATTGCCGCCGCTGCAAGCGCCGCTGCTGTACCACGTCGGCGATTCGCGGCTGTATGAAATCACGGCCGGACAAGCGGCGCCGCTGACCATCGACCATGTGCCGGCCACGACCTACGCCATGCATGGCTTGCTGGGCGAACAGGAATGGTGGCGGCAAGTGCATGGCGAGCACCGCGCCCAGATTTCGCAAGCTTTTATCCTCGGCAACGCGATGACCGACCCGCAGCAGCTGGCCGCGCCGCTGTGTCCGCTGGACGACGGCAACCTGCCGCCGTTCTTGCGCCAGCTGGCCGACCGCCGCGTGCTGCACTTGCGCCGCGACGCGCTATACCTGCTGGCCACCGACGGCTTCTGGGCCTGCGCCCAGCCGGCCGACTGGGTCGCGTCGTGGCCGGGACTGCTGCATGGCCGCGACGCGGCCGACGCCGTCGATACCCTGTTCGACACCTTCATGCACACCCCGCCTCCTGGCTTGCATGTCGATAACCTGAGCGCCATCGCGTTACGGTTGAGGCCGCAAAACCTTGACGAAACCGCATTGCCGGAAACGCCGCCACGCCAGGGTTTTCCTATGGAACCGCGCTATTGAGGGGTGTTCGGCGGGTGATGGATTTCCGGCCGAGATAAGTTCCCACAGGAAAAGAACATTATTTTTTGATATCATTCCAGCTTGCAAAAAAAGATGCCACAGGGCTACTAAAAGTGCGTAATCTGGCCATATCGTCCTCAGTCCCGCGCCCTTCTTTTTGGCGCCACGTTGGCCTGGCCATCGAAAAATGTCGTCACCCGGATCACCCGCACCGGACGTATGGGGTTGTACCTGGGAAAAAAGCCCGCGCCGCAGGTCCGGCGCCATCCTTGCAGCCAAACAGCAGTTTTGTTTACAGGAGCAGCCATCATGCCCATCCACGTTCAGCACGCAATCCGAGCTACAGCCCCAGCCGGGGCAAGCGATGTTTTCAACCCCGGGGCGAGCCGCCCGGCGCCCGGCCCTGCACTATGGTCGCGCCTGCACGGCCGTCTGGCCAAGACAAAGGCCATGGCAGCCATGGCCATCGGCCTCGCGCTCGCATCGCTGGCTGCGGCCTTGCCTGCGCAAGCCGCCCCGCCGACGCCATCGGAAATCGCGGTCGCGCGAGGTTGCGCGGTCGGCATGGTTTGTGTGTACGCCAGTAAAGCCGTTTTCGACGATATCAAGACAACCGAGCCACTGAGCAAGATCACATACAGCTCATCGGATTCCGCGTTTGCTTACATGAAACGGCCAGACGGCACTGCGGCAGGTTCAGTTTACGCCTTTCCACTCTCGGGAATGATCGGAACGAACCCCGCCCGCTACATCTTCAACAACACCGACAAACAGATTTCCTACATTACCTACCTGCTACTGAAACCCACCAAGAACATCCAGCGTACCTATTATTACAGCAGCATAGACGGCAGCTCATCCGAGACCGTTTGAATCGCCACGAGTCTGCTAGACACTCGAGAGCCGTTGGAAATACCGCTTTTCGTATTCGACCGGCGACAAGCCATTGCTGAAACTGTGCCGGCGCTTTGGATTGTAAAACATCTCGATGTAATCAAAGATCTCCTGCTTCGCTTCCTCCCGGGTGTCAAAGGTCTTGCGCCGAATTCGTTCCCGTTTCAACAATTGGAAGAAGCTCTCGGCAACAGCATTGTCATGACAATTACCACGCCGGCTCATGCTCTGTTGAAGATTGTGCTCGTCCAGGAAGTCGCGCCAGTCGTAGCTACTGAATT
>NZ_HG322949.1:2203099-2208197 GCF_000723165.1 Janthinobacterium agaricidamnosum NBRC 102515 = DSM 9628 | reverse complement strand
TGAGAACAGGTCAAGTACAACGGCTAAATACAGCCAGCCCTCATACGTCCGGATGTAGGTAATGTCCGTGACCCAGACGCGATTTGGCTCTTGCACATCAAACTGCCGCTGCAGATGATTTGGAGCCACCAGCGACGGCGCGCCGCCACGTTTGTACTTGCGCCTGGCGTAACCCGTCTGAGAACGTATCCCAGCCGAGCGCATTAGGCGATGAACGCGATTGACGCCGCATTGTTCACCCAGCTCGCGCAGATCGTCGCAGACCTTGCGGTAGCCGTACACGCTGCCGCTTTCCAGCCAAGATTCCTTGATGGGCACCAGCAGGCGCTTGTCTTCCTTGGCACGTTTGCTTTCAGGGTTCAGACGCCAAGCATAAAAACCGCTCGGATGAACCTCGAGCACTTTGCAAAGCCGTCGCACCGGGAATTGGTCCTGTAACTCAACAATTAAGGTGTACCTTACGCGGACGTCTTGGCAAAGTACACCGCGGCCTTTTTCAAAATGTCGCGCTCCTCCGTGACGCGCTTGAGCTCGGCTTTCAGGCGCCGCATTTCGTCGGCCTGGACATCAACTGCCTTGCGCTCTTCCTCTGGGACGCCATAGCGTTTCACCCAGGCGTACAGGCTATGGATGCTCACGCCAAGCCGCTCTGCGACTTCACTAACCGGGTGCCCGCGCTGCGCCACTTGCTTGACCGCAGCAATCTTGAATTCCTCTGTGTACCGCTTTCCGCTCATACCTTCTCCTTGTGCCCGTAATTATGGCTCAGGAGTGTCTACAATTGTTGTGGCGATTCAGGCGCATTCGCCCCCTCATTCATAGACACATTCGGACGCGGACGCATAGCCACAGAAATTTTGGGTGGCGACATCGCATTCAAAGTTCCTGTCGCGGGACCGTCGTTCGCCGGCATCCTCGTTTCCTATGAGAGCGACGGCAAAATCGACGGGAACGGCGTCCGCGGCGACGTCGGCACGGGCTACACGAATCTGTGCAACACGCTAGTCAATAACAAGGCTAACAAGCCGGCATCGAACTAGGCGGCGCGGTCGGCGGCACCGCTGACCATCGGCCATGTGCCGGCCGCAGCTTGCGCGATCCGCAGTGCCGCCCAGGCCATCGCTACCCTGTTCGACACCATCATGCACACAGCGCCTGCTGGCTTGCATGCCGATCAGCTGAACGCCATCGCACTGCGCGTCCGGCGGCAACACCTCCGAAGGCTTGTCGGCAGGCGATGTATTTTCTGCCGAGATAGATTCTTACAGGAAAAATATATGACTTCTTTAATAGCATTCCAAATTATTAAGAAAGATGTACCAGAGCCACTAAAAGTGCCTAAGCTGGCGCTTATCGTCCTCCGTCCCGCGCGCCCCTTTTGGCGCCACGCTGGCCTGGCCATCAACAGCATCGTCACCCGTATCACCCGCACTGGACGTACCGGGTTGTACCTGGGAAAAAAGCCCGCGCCGCAGCTCAGGCGCCATCCTTGCAGCCAAACAGCAGTTTTGTTTACAGGAGCACCCATCATGCCCATCTATCTTCAGAACCAAGTCACAGCTAACACAGCCGACATTTCCCACCCCGGGACGATCCGCCAGGCGCACAGCCTGGCTCTGCTATTGTCGCGCCTGCGCGGCCGCCTGGCTGCAACGACGGTCATGGCGACCGGCCTCGTGCTCGCATCGCTGGCCGCCGCCTTGCCTGCGCAAGCCGGCCCGACCGTGAAAGGATGCGCGGACGGTATGATTTGTATCTACGCCGATGCAGCCACCTTCAACAACCTCACCACAAACAAACCAATGTATCAAGTGAAATACGAAGAGTCAGTAGCCGCGACTGCTGAGCTGAAACGGCAAGGCGGCGCCACGGCAGGCAAAGTTGGCGTCTTCTCACTCCCGGGAATGACAGGAAAGGCCACCCCGCGCTACATCTTCAACAACAGCAGCAAACAGATCGCCTACATCACCGACGTGCTCCTGAAACCCACCCATAACGTCACCCGCACCATTTACCGCACCGTCAACGGGAAGACCGTGGGAGACATCTCTGTCATCGGGACAGCGCGCACCAGCGCCTGCCGCGTATACAAAGGCGTCAACGACATCGAGCAGGTCGTCGCCCCTCAAACGGGGAAAAGCCTCCCTGCGGCCAACGCGGCGTACACCATCGCCAATAGTCTCCTGAAGAGCCTGGCCCAGGATGCACAAACAGACGAGATAGATGCGTACTACGGCAAGGATAGCTACATCGGAGAGGTGGATATCGAGGAGTTCGTCACGTCCGTCAATGACGTCCTTGACACGATCCCGAAAACAAACCCGATCACCAAGGCCGACATCCAGGCAGCCCCGGGTACAAATTCTTCCGACCAGGCCGTGGTTGCATACGAGGCGGCCGTGGCGGCAATTCTCGCGAAGAACCCAGACAACACGGAGAAAATCCCGGGGGATACGGGCCGGATCATCTTCACGCGTCCTGCCGCGGGACCGTCGTTCGCCGGCATCCTCGTCGCCAACTTCCCCCCCCCAAGCATCATCGGCACGCCCCCCCTCAGCGCCCCCTTCAGCGCCGGCTTCAGCGCTAACGTGGAAGTATACCCAAGCACAGGCGCAGGCGTAGTAGGCATAGAAGACACAAGAGAAAATGCCCTGTGCACCGCACTGATAAATAACAAGGCGGCATCGGACTAAGCAACCGGGCGGAGCAGCCGGCGGCGCCAGTATGGGCCGCGAAATTTTAATAAAACGGCATTGCCGGAAACTCCGCCCCTCCTGGTCTGATCAGCAAAAATGTTGCTTTCGTTGCCAGCAAGCGATACTTATCAAAAAATATGCACCTGGATGTAACAGAATGTTGCCAAGGGCCACTAAAAGCGCGTAAGCTGGCGAGTATCGTCCTGGGTTTCGCGCCCCCCGTTTTGGCGCCACGCTTGCTCAACCATGAAAAAATGTCGTCACCCGGATCACCCGCACTGTACGTACTGGGTTGTACCTGGGGAAAACGCCTGCGCCGCAGGTCATGCGCAATCCTTGCAGCCAAGCAGCAGTTTTGAACTGCTGACGGCGCTGCGCACCAACCGCCCCGATCCATCGGCGACGACGCTTGCGGCCGGCCAGCTTGTAGTACCGCAGCAAGCAGACAATAACGATAGCGAGACGATACTTCCCACGACGCCGAAACGGGACGTGATCGCCGCCCCCGGCAGCGGCGCGCTGGCGCCGGGCAATGCCCATTTGCACATCAGCGGCTTCGATCCGCGCGCGGCCGGCGGCCGGCAAACCCTGAAAATGGAATTGCGCGGCATGGCGGTCGACGGCCCGTCGCACATCGCCATGCAGCTGCAATCGGACTTGATCCCGCATGGCGCGTCGCGCCAGCAATTCGTGCGCACCACGCGCGGCGACTGGCGCCCGGTATTCGTCGAATTCTCGTCGCGCAACAAGGAACACGGCCAATACCAGATCGAGGTCGAAGTGCACAGCCTGTTCGACGGCAGAATTGTCCGCAAATGGGTGTGCACCTTCGTCATCCTGGTGCCGCGGCGCGACGCCACGCTGACCGAAATCCACCAGATATTCCTCAGCACCCATAAAAACGTCCGCGTGATGGCCGACGACGCGGCTATCGCGCGGGTCAGCGCGCCGGCCGGCGGCGGCTACGACCTCGACGTCACCGCGCGCAACGCCGGCATCGCCCACGTCGACCTCGCCGCGCCGCAGGGCAAGATCGACATGGGCTTCACCACCATCGCGTGGGATGAGGAATTGATCGAAATCGACCTGCCGGGCACGCAGCGCAGCCACCCGCACGCCAGCCGCGCCGCTTGCCTGGTCAACGCCGCGCCGGAAGCCGGTGCGCAGCGCCAGATCCGCCTGTTCGCGCTGGAAGAATGCGTGTTCGGCCGCTTTGAGCTGGTCGATCCCGAAGCCGACGTGCTGCTCAGCCATTTCAGCCAGGATGGCCAGGACAACCATGGCTTGACGCGGCGCCTGTCCGGCCGCCACGCCGTGATCCGCCGCGGCCACCATGGGTTTGAAATCGAAGACGTGTCGCGCTACGGCGTGCTGCTGGACGGCGTCTGGCCCGGCAAGCACAAATCGACGCCGCTGCGGCTCGGCATGCGCATCGAACTGAGCGCCAGCATCAAGGGCATCGTGGTCTTGTGCGTCAGCGCCATCATGCCGCACGGCGTGATTTTGCACCGCCTCGACCAGGGCGCCCACGCCGAATGTTTTTATTTGCTGACGCCGGATAAACACCCCGGCTATCCGCTGCCCAACTTTGCCGCCGCGCCAAATGCGGCCGTCCTGCCGCTGCTGTTCCACCACGACGGCGGTTTCTGGCACCTGGATCAAGCGACCGGCAAGGAAACCCCGCTGGGGCCGAATACGCCGCTCGACAAACTGAGCGGGATCGCCCGGCATAACCGGTTCGCCAGCGATCCGTATCCGGAATGCTGGATCATCCGCACCAGCGCATCGAGCAAGGATGGCGTGTGGCCGGCGCAAGCGATGGCGACTGCCTGAACCGGCAGCGCAGCCCTTACCCCTTCTATCACCCGCGCTTGCTTAGCGCGGCGCCAGGACCAGGAAAATCAACGCCAGTCCCGACAGGAATGCAGCCTGCAAGGTAAACACCAAGGCCGGGATTCTTAATTCCGGTGGAATTTTCATGGCTTTCCCCTTCTAAAAGCTTACCGATATTCGAGTGTTTATCGGGATAAAAGTTCGCTTTCCAAAGCAACAACGGATACCGCATCCGCTGGCTTGCTCCGTGCAGCGCCATCATCGGCTATTTCAAACGCCTGTCTGTCATAGCGCAATAGTTCCACCGATTTGCCCTTGTTGGTGCGGAACTTCTCAGGTGTAATGCCTCATACAAAAATGCCCGCTTAGAGCCTATCCCAGTAGTGAGCGTCTTGTTCTGGCCGCGCATCGGGAGCGCGGACCAGGCGTGAGGAGGACGCGTGGCGGGCCACGCGACGACGATCAACGCAGTCCCCGTTCCTGAGGAGCGCCAGAACAGGGCGTATTCATCTACTGGGATAGGCTCTTAGTCATATCCCTATCCTAAGCCGTCTGACAGGAGTGCAATC
>NZ_HG322949.1:2199674-2203063 GCF_000723165.1 Janthinobacterium agaricidamnosum NBRC 102515 = DSM 9628 | reverse complement strand
GCCGCCAAGCAACATGTGTTGCTGACGGCGCAAGGCGCCTACCTCAAGCTCGAAGGCGGCAATATCGAGATCCACGGGCCGGGGAAGATGGAGTTCAAGTCCAGTATGAGGGATTTGACGGGACCGCTTAATATCCCGAATATTGAAATTGCCAATAAAATTTATGAAATCAACATAAAGAGAGATTTGAAAATAGAATATGTGGATGCTGATGGAAACTTTCTAAAAAATGAACCTATAACACTAAATTTTCTTAATAAACAACCGACTTTATTAACTTTGGATAAAGAAGGTACAGCTACGATTAAAAATGCTCCTCTAGGCCCCTTTAGGGCAGAACAGTCAAAAAGAAAATAAAGGATTCATTGTGAATAACACATCAAATCAAGAAAAAAACACAACAACACAAGAAGTTTGCATCGACCTTCCTGGCGAAGACGTACGGTGTTGGAGATCAAGTGACAAAATACGAGTAACATTAAGAAAACATCGAGATATCATATTTGACATTAGATTTGAAACAGGAAAAATTTATACGTTACAAGCCGACGAATCAGACTTTTACAATACAAGAGAAAAAAAGATTGTACACGCAAGAAATCGTGAAATTACGACTTTCAAGGATGGCGAACGATTCCATTTATGGATAACTCGATCATTTAAAGGCTCATTAAGATTGAAATGTGAGGGAAAGCTAATTATAAAACTAACCCCTTCCGACATGGATAAAAAACAGTACGATAATGATCCAAAAACAAAACCTCAACCTATTATTATCGCACTAGGTCAATCAAAAAATGAAACCACAATCAAAAAATCCAACGAGAAAATAAATACTCCCCAACCTTCATCCGCGCAAGAAAATTGTTCAATTGTTTGTGTCGTTAATGGTAGCCTCAAAGAAATTCCTGATGAAATCTTAGAACATTTCAAGAAAGGTGGTGGAAAATCAGGATTTGTCGATATTGACCCAACCGAAGTTACAACACGAAATTGGATCTGGGGACAACTTGCTGGTACAGCGGCCTATGCGAAAGATAATTGGGGCTGGTTACGTGCCAGTCTTGACGAAAGAACACATAAAGGTTTTCAATTGGTAAAGGCAAGAGTACACTTTGTAAAAGGAAAAATAAGATTTTATTTTTCCGGTTATAGCAAATATAATGAAATATTTGGGCCCGGAGGATTTAAACCGGGAAATGATAAAATCATGAATATATTTTCCGGAGTGGGGAATACATCAAGTTCTTTTAAAGCTGTCACAAAAGGCATAGCTGGCACATTCAAAGGCAATGCTTTAGTTAGCTTTATTTTTGGTAGTGCGACATCCATCGCAGAATGGAAAGATGACTTACAGAAAGATGGTTATGATTTAACAGCTTCTTTATTAATGGCATTACTTAAGGCAATTATTGTTGCAGTGTTAGTGGCAATTATTGTGGCTTGCATAATAATCATAGTAATGTTTCTAGCTGCAACGTCTATGCCAATTATTGTAGTAGGATCCATTACGGTAGTCGCAGGAATAATTGTTAATTATGCTGTTGAATCCATGGATAAAAAACTGGGGAAAATGGCTACTGGGGATCAATCTAATGGTGATGGACTAGCATCAGTAATTGCACCATTTTTTAGAAATATTGCACAAGAAATACAGGGCAATTGGGACACTCTCATGAAAAAATTTCCATCAGATTATAAGGAAATAACTTTTTGAAAAATCTAGACACAACAAATCCATCCATTGCAAAACCCTCCAATATATGCTCTTTGGGAGCCGTAACAGCTTTCATCATTAGTGGATGTTGTTTAATATTGGCAAATGACGCATCCCCAAATACCGATTTAGGAAAAAATCCAATTGCAATCTTCTTGCTCATTTTACTTATTTTATCATTTATACTTATCTTTATTCCAAAGATTTATAAATGGAATTGGGAAACGAAATATTTTGGAGTCGGAATATTTGAAATTGGAAGTATTTCTCTTTTTGGAATTACACCCACGCTTTGCCTATTGGTTTACAGTGATTTATCACTAAAATCTCGCACAGCTATATTTCTTATTTATACATTACAAATTTTTTTTTGGTGCAAGAGATTCTCAAAATTTTATAAAAAAATTTACGAAAATCCAGATTTAAGAAAAAAAATTTATGTTGAGGAAGATGATGCAAATTATTATATGCAAAAAGGTGATAGATGGCTAATTGATAAAAAATTTAAATTCAAGCAACTACCATCAAATTTATATTTTTTATTATCTATTTTTTTTGCCATCGCCATCATTCCTTTTTCACATGACATAATAAAAATAACCAAACTACCTTTTATTTATACGTTTTGTGCCATTGCAGCATTACCAATTAGTTTATTGGGGTGTGGATTAATTACGCGATCCTGGTTAATATTTTATTATTATCCAAAAAAAATTAAAGCAAAAAATAAAAAACCAGTTTATGTTGATATGAATGGCTAAGCCATTGAAAATCAATATCTAGATGTTTTAAAAATAAAAAATAAATACCAATTTTATTTTAATAATTTACTTCATATGCAACTTTGTAAAACATCCGTCACGTAGTTACTTTGTATGACTTGGATAAATAGGTGCAAAAATTACATCAATCGTTGGGATAAATACCACGCAATGAAAAACGCGATGCTCCCGACACCAACGCCGCGTATAGTAAAAAAGCTTAGAAACTATAAGCGACACCAGCCAACGTGGTGGTCACTTTGGTTTTGGTAAAACGCGTCGCTTCCAGCTTGAAGGCCCATTTGTTATTCAGCGCATAACTCACACCCAGGCCGACGGATGGGTCGGTTTCACTGTAATCGCCTTTGGAGACGCGACCCGATTTCATTTGCGTGCGCCCGATACCCGGACGGCCATAGGCGCTAAAACTCCGGCCCAGCGGGGCAATGCCGAGTAAGGAAATGCCCACATGGCTATCGGGATAATAACTATCGTCGCCAGCCAGTCCATCAAACAGACGGAAGCTCAGGCTGCGGGCAAAAATTTCGGTTGAAAGATTTGGAGTGATTTTGTAGCCCAGATTGAAATCGAATGAAGAATCGCTCTTTTCATCGACCACATGCGACGATACCGAACTTTTCCCAATCGAGGTTCCGACATACACGGTCGATCCATTTTGATCGGCGGCGTATGCGCTGGATAACACTGAAGCGGCCAGCAAAGCGATGGTCAGACTTTTTTTCACATTCAAATTCGTTGAATCTCTTTCAGTTTGTTTTTAAAAAATAAGGAAATGGCATCCTGCCATGTTTATTTTGCAAAAACAATAAAAATTGTGAAATACACACCGCCAGCAAAAGGACACCTCGAAAAACCGTTACGAGCAAGCTCAATGCCGGGCCGAGTAGCTG
>NZ_HG322949.1:2107701-2199638 GCF_000723165.1 Janthinobacterium agaricidamnosum NBRC 102515 = DSM 9628 | reverse complement strand
GTAGCGTAGCTGTACGGAGGTACGGGGACGCCGAGTCAGCGGGCAACGCAGGCCCGGAACTGGGCTGCGCAGCAGGTTTTTCGAGGTGCCCAAAAGAGACTTGCACAATATTGGGCTAATCGCTCTCGATACTTCCCCGGCAAGTCGTAAAATACTGTATATTCATCCAGTTATTTTCACTCAATATTTCAAGGGTGCCAAGTTGGCATTCCATGCTTTCCTATGGCTTCCAACAAAGCGCATCATGCGACCGGATGGGCTGCCGGCGTGATCGCCGCTACCCTGGTGGAGCAGGCGGACGCGGGCGGCCCGTTTCATCTCCTGAGTTTCCTCTCCTTCGCCATGGGCGTGCTCGGCGGAACCGCGCCGGACTGGCTGGAAGTCGCATGGTGGTCGCGCGGCCACAAGCTGTGGATCACGCACCGCACCTGGACCCACTGGGGCATCGCGTGGATCGCGCTGCTGGTGTATTCCTACATGATGCTGCGGCTGCACTTCTGGGCACCGCTGGCGTTCGGCTTCGCCGCCGGCGGCATCATGCATTTGCTGGCAGACTGGCCCAATCCGCTCGGCGTGCCGTGGATCGTGCGGCGCCATTCGCTGAAATGGTGGAAGAGCGGACGCTACGACATCATCGTCGTCACCGCGTCCTGGCTCAGCGCCGGCATCGTCGCCGACCATGTCTTCTTCCGCAATATCCACGCCTTGAAGACGATTGCCTTCGTCAAGACGCTGCCGGTCTGGTCGGCGATCCCGCGCAAGGAAATCATGCAGTTCTTTAAAAAAAGCTGATCTCCTCGCGCGCGTTAACGCGGCGGCCTGGGCAGCGCGATGAACTCGGTTTCGCCCGGCACCTGTCCCATCGCTTGCGCGCTCCAGTCGTCGGCGGCGCGGGCGATGCGCTCCTTGCTCGATGAAACGAAGTTCCAGAAGATGTAGCGGTGCCCGTCCAGCGCGGCGCCGCCGATCACGACGAATTGCGCGTCGCCCGACGCCTGCACCAGCGGCGTGCTGCCGCTGTCGAGCAAGGCCATGGTATGCAATTGCAGCGGAACGCCGTCGATTTCGAGCGCGCCGCTGATCGGATAGAGCGCCGCCTCGGCCGGCAAGCCGGCCAGCGCCAGCGACTGGCCGGCGGCCAATTTGATGTCCAGGTACAGCGTTTCCATGTAGGTAGCGACCGGCGACGTGCGGCCGAAGGCGCTGCCGATCAAGACCCTGACGCTGCCCTTGCCGCCATCGATCTCGACCAGCGGAAGTGCGGCTTGCGGCGTATGGGTAAAACTCGGCGCGTCCTCTTCATGCTGGAGCGGCAAGGCGGCCCATAACTGCAAGCCGTGGCTGCGGTGCGGCGCATCGGCCAGGTCGGGCGGCGTGCGTTCGGAATGGACGATGCCGCGCCCCGCCGTCATCCAGTTGATCGCGCCCGGCTCGATGCGCTGGAACGAACCGATGCTGTCGCGGTGATCGATTGCCCCTTCGAACAGATAGGTCACCGTGGCCAGCCCGATATGCGGATGCGGCCGCACATCGTGATTGGCGCCGGGCGCCACGTCGATCGGGCCGAAATGGTCGAAGAAAATGAATGGCCCGACCGCCTGCTTGACGGCCGCCGGCAAGAAGCGGCGCACCTTGAAGCCGCCGCCGAGGTCTTTTTCATGTCCCTTGATGATGGCCATGACGCTCCCTGTGACAAAAGTGGAAAACGTCAATGTACACTGTTTGCGGCAATAGCGTAGAGACGCTACTCCAGCTTGCGTACCACGCGGAAACCGACAATGTCGTTGCTCAGCACGGCAGAAAACCCATTGCGCAGCGCCGAGCGCAGGTAGCGCGGGTTGTACAGCCAGGAACCGCCGCGCAGCATGCGCCGGCTCGGGTCGCCGCCCTCTTCCCACGCGCTGCCGTCGGCCGGCGCGCCTTCGTAGTTATCGTGCACCACGTCCTGCACCCATTCCCAGACGTTGCCGTGCATGTCGAACAACCCCCACGGATTCGGCGGGAATTCGCCGGCCTTGGTGGTGCCGTCGCGGTAGATGCCGCGCGGGCCGCCGTTGTAGGTGTAGTTGCCGTCGTAATTGGCCTGCTCGGTGCTGATGGTGTCGCCGAAACTGAAGGCGCCGCGGGTGCCGGCGCGGCACGCGTATTCCCATTCGGCTTCGCTCGGCAAGCGGTACAGCTGGCCGGTTTTTCCGCTCAGCCAGCGCAGGTACAGTTGCGCGTCGTTCCAGCTGATGCCGACCACCGGATGCTCGTCGGTTTGCGCGAAACCCGGGCGATCCCAGTCGACGTCGGAATACGAGACCCAGTGGGTGTCGCGCGCGAACGCGCGCCACTGGCCGACGCTGACCGGGTGCCGGCCCAGCGCAAACGCATACTCGATGCCGACCCAGTGCTGCGGCGTTTCGCGGTCCAGCCAGGTCTTTTGCGAACCGGCGTCCATCGCGATCTTGCGTTCGGCTTCCGGCGAACCCATCTGGAAACGGCCGCTGGGGATCAGCACCAGTTCCGGTCCGGCGCCGCTCTGGTCGATAAACGGATCTTGCAGCACGCCGTTGGCGTCGGCCACCGGGCCGCCATCGGCGGCCTGCGCCGCTTCGGCCGCCGCGCGGTCGGCCTGCTCCTTGCGCGCCCGTTCCTGCTCGGCGCGGTACGCCGCCTCGGCCTTCACTTGCAAGGCCTTGCGCTGCAATTCCTGGTGCGCTTGCAGCGCGCTGGCGGCGTCGGCTTCGCGCCGCGCGCGCAATTGCTGGCGCAAGGTTTCCTTGCGCTGCTTGCGCGCCTCTTCGGCTTCCAGCTGGCGCCTGGCTTCCTGTTCCTTGCGCACGCTGTCCAGGCGCTGTTTTTCCAGCGCCGCCGCCTGCACCTCGGCCTTGCGGCGCAATACCTGTTCTTCCAGGCGCTTTTGTTCCAGCAAGCGGTTTTTTCCGCTTCCAGCGCCGCTTCCTTGCGGATGTGCTCTTCCTGCTGGCGCGCCAGCCGCGCCTGTTCGACCAGCTCCGCCTCGGACGGGCCGGCCGCGCGCTCCAGGCTTTCCAGCAGCGCCTGCACCGATTGCTGGCGCAATTCCGGCGTCATCGAAAACCCGTTTTGCAGCACTTGCCACTGGGCCGCGTTCAAGCCCATCGGCGCCGACGGCAAATGCCCGGCGCCGCGGCTTGCATCGAACGGCATGCGCCCTTCCAGCATCTGGTAAATCATCACCGCCACCGCGTACACGTCCAGCCTCGGGCTGGGCTGGCGCTGATGGGTGCCGGCTTCCGGCGCGCGGTAGCCTTCGGTGCCGGCGTTCGGCGTTTGCAGCCCCAGGCTGCTGCCGGCGTTGCGCACCCGCGAAGCGATGCCGTAATCGAGCAGCTTGATTTCGCCGTGGCGGGTCAGGAAGACATTGCCGGGCTTGATGTCGCGGTGCACCAGCTTGTGCTTTTCCCACGCATACGACAGCGCATCGGCCACCGGATGCAGCAATTGCAGCACCTTTTCCAGGGCCAGCGGCCCTTGCCTGGACAGGTAGCTGTCGAGGTCTTCGCCTTCCAGGCATTCCATGATGATGAAATAGCTGGCCGTGGCCGGATCCTGCGCCCATTCATAGACGCGGACGATGTTTTCATGCGCCAGCTTGCGGGCCTGGGTGGCTTCCTCGATCAGCAGCTTGGCGTGGGTCGCGCTCGACGTCAGCTGCGGCGGCAGGATTTTCAGCGCCACCATTTCGCTGCTGCCCAATTCGGCGTGGGTGGCCAGGTCGGTCGCTTGCCACACCTGTCCCATGCCGCCCATCGCGATCAGCCGCTCGAGCCGGTAGCGGCGGTTTTGCGGGCCGATTTCCTGGCCCGCCATGAAGCCCAGCTCGGTGCCCTGGCGCGGCGGGACCTGCGCCGCGGGCGGCACCGGCGAGCCGCCCGGCGGCGCGTACTCGGCGTCGAGGATGGCGTTCTTGCGGCTGTCGAATTCCTGCTCGCTGAGCAGCCCATCGTCATGCAGGGCGCGCAGTTCGCGGATCTTGTCTCTTGCTGTTTGCATCATCTAAGCTAGTCTGGCGCTTTCTTCAAGGGTGCAGCGGCACGCCGCAGACGGCGCAGAAGCGATCGTTTTCATGGCCGGCCCGCAGCGGATGGCCGTTGCCGCACTGTTGCACGGCCGCCGGCGCCGGCGCGCCATGATGGTGATGCACGCCGCCGGCCTGGGCCACGCCCGCCGCCAGTTGCGCCTGGGCCGACAGCGCATGCTTGTTGACGTCGTTTTGCAGGTTCAGCAAATCGAGCTGGTGGCGCCGGTCCTTGTCGGCCTGCGCCTCCATGTGGGCGCGCTCTTCCAGCACCCGTTCATGCGCCATGCGGATCGCGTCGGCCGGCGCGATGCTGTGCTCGGCCGCGGCCAGCGCCGCCAGCGCCTGGATTTGCTGCGCGCTCATGCCGGCATGGGCCTGGGTCTTCAATACCTCGACCAGCGCCTGCGCATTCGGCGCGTCGGCCAGCGCCACCTTGGCGGTGTCGCTCAAGCCGCCGATGACGCCGATGCGTTCGATCGCGATGCGCGCCAGTTCGGCGCTGTGCGCCTGCTGCGCCACCAGCGTCTCGTACTCGCCCTTCCAGCGCGCATAATCCTGCTCGCGGGCTGACGCGATGCCTTGCAATTCGCGCTGCCACTGCGCTTCCTGCTCTTGCTGTTTCAGCTTGTGGCGCTGTTCGTCGATGGCCAGTTGGTCCAGCTGCGCCTGGTGCGCGTTTTGCTGCAGCTGGCGGGCCTGGATGCCGTCCGCCTCGATGGTGCGCAACAGCTTTTCATACTGGGCGATCGCTTCGGCCTGGCCGCCGGCGCGGCGCATCCCGGCGATCTTTTCGCTGACCTCGGCCGACTGGATCTGCGCCGCGCCCTCCTTGACGGCTTCGGCCCGCAACGCCTCGCGCTGGTGCATCAATTGCTGCTGGTCTTGCCATTCCTGGACCCGCTCGGCCTCGCGCTTGCGCGCCGCGTTGGCCAGCGTGACGCCTTGCCACAGCGCCTGGTGGTGTTCCGCTTCCATTTGCGCTTCGCGCTGCGCCGCCTCCGCTTGCGACTGGCGCAGCCGGGTAAACTGGGCGCGCCGGTTGGCCTCGTCCTCGATCGCCAGCGCGCGTTCGATTTGCTGGCTGATCGATTGCAAATGCACCTGGTGCGTAAAACGCTGCTGCGCCAGCTGCATCTGTTCGCGCCCGGTTTGCTGCGACAGTTCCAGCTCGGTATGCATCTTGATGCCGGCCAGCGCCCGCACATGCTCCCATTCGGCGGCCTCATCGGCCCGCTGCGCGCCCTGTTTCGCCATTTCATGTTCCAGCGCGGCCAGCGTGTCGCCGGCGCCGCGGTCGAGCGCCTGCTTGCGCGACTTCGATTCGAGGATGCGGCCGTACAGGTCGACCTGGCGCGCCCGGATCGCCTGCACCCGCTCGGCTTCCTGCTGCGCCAGTTCGGCCTTGTCGATGCCGGCGTCCTGGCGCAATTCGGCGCGCCGGTAGCCCAGCCGCGCATTCTGCTCTTCGCGCCAGATGGCTTGCCATTCGCGCTCGTCATACAACTGGTCGAGCTGTTTGGTGTGCTCCAGCTGCACCTGGCCTTCGTCGGCCACCAGCCACAGCGTGCCGATGCGTTCGCGGTTGGCGTCGAATTTATCGTGGCGCAGGCGCAGCGTGTCGACCTGCGACACGGCCAGCCCGAACTGGGCCAGGCGCTGTTTCAGCGCCGCCTGCAGGCGTTCATCCAGTTGCGGGCGCAGCTCGCTATTGGCCGCCATGTCGCGGATCGCCCGGCTGCCGATGAATTCGGCGGCGATCTGGCGCACCGACGGCGCCAGCAAATCGTGCAGGTGGCCGCTCGTCACGGTGCCGGGCGTGGTCATGAAATAACGCGCGAAGGCGCTGACATTGTCGATCTGTACGCTGACGGTAAACGTGGCCGACACTTGCAAGTGTTCGCTGGTGGCCAGGCTGGAGAAATCGAACTCGACCGGCAGCGCGCCGGTGCGCGTGATCAGGATTTCGGCATGGCCGTTGCGCAGCAAGTGGTTCAGGCGCGTGAAAAATCCCTCGATTTCATATTCGCCCTGCGGCACTTCGGTGACCTTGTCGGTTTGCAGGATGTAGGCGCGGGTGGTGGCCGGCACGCGCAAGGTCTTGGTGAAGATGCCCGACAGCTGGCGCACGCCGAAAAACACCGCCAGCTCGTCGTCGGCGGGTATCCAGCGGTTATCGCGCAGCACCGGCTCATTGCGGGGCGCGCCCAAAGTCAGGCCGCAGGCGGCGCAATAACCCGAGGCGTCGCCCATCTTGTGTTCGCAACGCGGGCATTTAGCGCCGCCAAAACCAAACATTTGGAACATGTCACACTCCTGATGATAATATTTTTGTCCGGGCGCGCCGTCTTTCATCCGATTTTAGCAGGGGCGCAACAGAATTGCGCGCAAGACATACTAACGGCATTTTCACCGCCCCCCCCGGCGCATCCCCGGCATTAGATGAGTCCGATATGCGTGATCCACCCCACCGACGCGCCTTTCTCCTTCAACGCCGCGCCAAACGCGGCCGCTTCGGCGCCCTCTTCCAGCCACGCTTTCGGCAGCAGCACCCGGTCGCCGGCCACCGCCTGGTTCAAGATCAATTGCCGTTTCGGGGCGCGCCCTTCGACGCTGTCGACCCGGCCCGCATGCCAGGCGCTGGAACAGCCGCTGGCGATCAGCCGGCCGCGCGGCACGAAATCGCGGCCACGCGCCAGCCGGTCGGCCATCACCAGCGCCAGTTCGTAGGAATTGCCCTGGAAGCGGCCTGGTCCGAAACGCACCACGCTGCGCCAGCGGCCCAGTCCGCGTCCGTCGAAATGGCGCGCGCCGGCCAGCGCCTGACGCACCGCCAGCTGGCCGCTGGCATCCAGTCCCGGCACGGCGATGGTGTCCTCTTCGTCGGCCGCGGCCGCCTCTAGCGGATGGACGCTGACTTCGACCCAGCCGAGGCTGTCGTTGACACCGCCGCTATGCAGCGGGAACCAGGCGCGCGCGCTGGATACGCCGGCCGACGGATCGGCATGGCCGCTCAAGCCGCCCAGGTGCGACAGGCACAGATAATCGCCGGCCGGCGCCGGCCCGCTGTCGCCGCCCAGCACCGCAAAAAAAACGCCGTCCTGCGACAGCCGCGCGCGCAACGCCGTGCTTGCCGCATCCGGCGCGCCGCTGACTTGCCCCAGGTGCCAGGCGTCCGACCAGCCTTGTGCATACACCAGCGGCCGGGCCGCCCGGTATTCGCCGCGCACCATGCGGTCGGCCAGCACGGCCGCCAGTTCCCAGTCGCGCTGATCGTCGCGCGGCAGCGCATCGACACTCAGCACGACCTGGTCGCGGCTATCGAAACGCGACTCGGTATGGCGCGCCAGCCGCACCACTTCCTGCATCCGCTCGCACAAGGCCGGCGCGCCGGCCGCCACGCACTTGACGTCGGCCCGGCCGGCGCGCGGGCGACGGGTGGCCGTGACGGTCAGCAGCCGGCCGTCCGGCAACAGGCAGCGGCATTGCGCGCTGGACGGCAAGGTAATGTTCAGCTTGCTCATCTCGGCTCCCGGCGTTCATCGCGCTCATCGTCAAGTTCAGTTTCCAAAGGCGCGAACGCCAGGCGCCGTTGCGCCAGGTGGTGTTCCAGGTTCGACAGGATGCGGTCGGCATCGTCGAACAAGCCCGGCAATTGGGCGATCGCGGCCAGCTGGAAACGCGCCAGCAAGGCCCAGGCTTCATCCAGCGCGCGCACCGCGGCCGCGCTTTCATGGCTGCGGCGCGCCCGCTGGCGCGCATCCAGCGGCTGGTCGGGCGCGGCCCAGGCCAGCGACGGCATGCTGCCGATGCCGGCATAAATCAGGTCGAGCCGCTGCAATAGCCGGCGCTGCGCCTGGAACAGTTCCTGGCCGACCGGCAGCGGCACCTGGCGCAAGGTGCAGCAGGCGGCCGGCAATTCCAGGAACAGCCGGCGCAGCGACCTGGCGTCGCCCGGTTCGGGCTGGACGGCAGCCGCAGCGACGGCTGGCGACAAGCCCGCCAAAGGCGCAAGCGCCGGCGCCGGCGCGGCGGCGGCCTGGACCCGCAATGCCAGCAAGCGCGTAAAATCGACTTGCTGGCCCAGGTCGACCGGCAGGCAATCGTCGACGGTAATGCCGAAGCGGGTATAGAACAGCTGGTTCAGGCCGGCGCGGAAGGCATGCCATTCATCGAGCGAGGTACACGGCGGCAGTTCCAGGTTGCCCTGCGCCAGTTCCAGTTGCAGCGCCGCCTGCAGCGCCGCGCCGAAGTCAGGCAAAGCCAGTTGCCGCGCCGCTTCGCAGTACAGATACAGGTCGAAACGCTGCTGCGTGACGCGCGGGTCGGACGCATCGATCGCAAAATGCAGGCGCAAGCCGGTTTCCGGCGCCGCCGCGAATGGCGTCAGGTCGATGCAGTACGGGCCGGGATGGTAGCAATAGACGGTGTCATCGGCGCCGCGCCTGATGCGGGCCGCGGCGCTGCGGCGCGCGCGGCCGCCGTCATCGAAAATGACGACCAGGCTGCCGGCCGGCGCCGGATCGCCGGGTTCCAGGCGCAGCGCGACCAGGCTGCTTCCCAGCGCCGCGCCGGCGCCGGCATTCAGCTTGCCGCGGCGGCGCGCCGGCCATTTGAACAAGTCCATGTCAGGCCGCCGGCATGACGCTGAACCGCGCGCCGTGCAGTTGCAGATGCGGCGCCGGCGCCAGCGGACAAGGCCAGTCCTGTTCGCACTCGCCGTCGCTGTCTAGGCGGCCCTGCAACAGCACGGCGCCGGCGCCGTCGAGCACCCGCAACAGCGGCGCTGCACGCATCAGGTCGGACGCGAACGGCGCGCCGGCGGCCAGCTTCAAGACCAGCGACCAGCCGTGGCCCGGCTGATCGCCGCGCGCCAAGAAATGCAAACGCCAGCATGCGTCGTCGCTGACCAGTTCGACCAGCGGCGCGGCGCCGGCGGCGGCGCGCAGCCAGCCCTGGCTGCCGCTCCATGCAGGCGGCCGGGCCGCCTGGCGTCTTTGCAGCGACAGGGCCCGGAAGCGGCGCAACGTCAGCGGCGACGCGGCCAGCACTGCGCGTTCGGCCGGCGTCAGCACGCGGCTGCCGTCCAATGCCGCCAGCATGGTGCCATCGGCCAGCATCAGCCGGTCGCCGGCGGCGGCGCGGGCCAGCAGCAGGCGCTCGCGCAACTTGTCGTCCAGTGCTCGGTTCACATCGTTCTCCTTCATGTCGCGGCGCGCAAGCGGGCAATCGCCTGGTTGCGCCGTTTGCGCAAGGTCGGCATCGAAATGCCGTCCAGTCCCGCCAATTGTTGCAAGGTCGGCAATTCCCCGGTGGCCGGGTCGCGCCACTCGTCCGGGTAGCTGTCGTCCACGCTGCCGAGCAGCGTATGATAGACCGCCAGCCGGATCGCCAGCGTTTCTTCCTTCAATATGCGCAGCGCCCAACTGCCCTGCTGCTGCGCCGCGCCGGCCAATGCGATATAGCGGAGGGGCAGCGAAACGCCGCCGGCCGCCGCTTCATCGCGCGCGGTTTCTTCCGCCGACAGCGCGTCCGGCGCCGCCGCTTCGCCGTCGGCGTCGGCGGCGCCGTCAAACTCATCGTCGGCGGCCGCCAGGACCTGGTCCGACTGCCCGGCGTCCGCTTCCGGCGCATGCATCACGCGCCAATAGTCTTCCAGCCACAGCCCCGCTTCGCCGGCGTCGCCGGCCCAGTCTTCGGCGCTGTCCAGGTTGGCCGACAATTCTTCATAAGCGCCGATTTCGGCCATCATCGCGGCGATTTTATCCGGGCTGTTCTTCAGGCTGGCGAAACGCTTGGAGCGCGTGTGCAGCGGCCCCGGCGCGCCGCCGTACCGTTCCAGCGTGGCGCTCCAGCGTATCAGCCATTCGGCCTTGCAGCCGGAAATCGACTTCATTTGCCGCACTTCGATCGGAATCCCGTCCAGTGCGCGTCCCAGGATCGCCGCCACCTGGGATTGATGCTGGCGCCAGCCGGCGAACAGCGCCGCGATTTCATGGTAGGCCGTGTCGAGCATGCGATAGGTGTACATCTTGTTCGGCGAGCAGGCGCGGCCCAACGTGGCCTGGTAATTGTCGGCGTCGACCTTGTCGCGCAAGCTTGAAAACATGTCGTTGACCTTTTTGCGGATGATGCCTTCGGTGCCGCCGGCCAGCGCGTCGTCGCGCCCCAGCGCGGTCACAAAAGCGTCCCAGTACGACGGCTGGGCCCGCAATTCGCAGACCAGCGCCAGCGCCAGTTCGGCCACGCTTTCGCCATAGCTGTTGCCGGGCGCCTCGGAGCGGCCGCGGCCGGCGCTGCCGCGCAAGGCGGCGCACACCGCATCGATGTACCAGTCCAATCCGCCATCCAATGTGCCATCCCCTCCTGCCTGATCCAGCGCCAGGCCGCCATCCCGGCTGCGTAAGACCTGCAGCGAGCAGGCTCCCAGCAGCTTGCGCACCTGTTCCCAGCCATGTTCTTGATACCGGGTTCCTGGCAAGCGCATACGATGTTATTCCTGACGATACAATGATCTCGGAATCATGCCATATCGGCAGCAGATTCATAGCGCGGGTTACCGGCCTATTTCCCCCTCTTTTCATTACTCTGAGTCAACAAGCTGGACAATACGGCGGCCACCACCGGCGCCGCATGTTGCCCCCCGCTGCCGTCGGAGTGGCTGACAAAGGCCGCCACCGCGATCCGGTGCGCCTGGCCCGGCATGCTGCCCGGCTCCAGCCAGCCGGTGAACCAGACCGTGTTGACCTCGCGCTTGGCGCCGTCCGGCAGCGTGACGCTGCTCGGCGCGGTGCCGGTCTTGCCGTACAGCCCACGGCGCAATGGCGCCAGCAGCGCGCCGCCGAACGCGCCGGCGCCGGTGCCGGTTTCGACCACGCCCTTCATGCCGGCCCGGATGCGGTCCAGCCGCACGTCCAGCGGCCGCGGCTCGGGCACTTTGCTGTCGCGGCCGTCGAGCGCCAGCAGCAGGCGCGGCGCGACGATCCTGCCCTGGCCGATCGCGGCCGAGGCCAGCGCCATTTGCAGCGGCGTGGTTTGCATGCGCAAGCCGATCGCCATCTGGCGCAATTCGTGGCGCGTGTGGATGGTGTCGATATGCGACGGCGTGGCCTGCAATGCATCCCAGCCGGCCCACGCGAAATCGGCCGGCAGCAAGCCGCCGTCGAGCCGCACAGGCTGTTCAAACCCGAGCGTGTGGGCGGCGGCGGCGATCGGCCGCAATGCGTCCAGCGCTTCCGGGTCGAGCGCCTGCAAGTCCGGCGCGCCGCCGTCGGGCCGGCCGAACAGGCTGCGGTCGCTCAATTCGGCGGTCCAGGCGAACCAGGTGTTCAAGCTGTACGTCAGCGCCTGGGCCAGCCCCAGCCGGCCGTCCTGGGCGCGCCGGTCCAGGCTTTGTTCGCGGTAATTGGTGATGTGGGCCAGCTTGCCATTGGCCGGCATATAAGGATACGTCGCCGCATCGGTCTGGAAGCCGAAACCGCGCTGGCGCGCCATGCCGTTGATCGCCGCCAGCGGCAGGCCGCCCAGCAGCGCATCGATGCGGCTATCGGTTCTGGCCGCCGTTTCCAGTCCCAGCGCGCTGATGATTTTAAAGGTCGAGCCGGGACTTTGATGGGCGCCGCCATCGTGCTGCAAGGCCGGCAGGCGCAACGGGCTGCGGGCCGGGTTGGCCTGGTCGAAATCGCGCACTTCGCGCCAGTTGGCGGCGCTGACCGGGGCGCCGCCGGCGCCGGCCGCCGCCAGGATGTCGCCGTTCTCGGCGTCGAGGAACACCAGCCCGGCGCGGCGTCCGTCCGGCACGCCCTGGCCTCCGCTGCATTGCTTGCCATCCCAGCGGCCGCGGCGCAGGCCGATGCAATCGAGCACCCGCTGGCTCAGCGTCTGCAGCGGCAAGTCGAGGCTCAGCCGGCCGGTCGACGGCAGCGGCAAACGGCCCAGCATGCCGGCCACGCTGTTGCCGTGATCGCTGCCCAGTCCCAGCAGCGGCCCCAGTCCGGCGTCGGACGCGGCACGGGTCGGCAAGCCGTCGGCCCACAGCAGCGTCCCGGTCCGGTCTTGCAGCAAGACCGGCGACGGCGCGCGCGGCCGGGCGTTCGGCGCGCCGTTATTATCCAGCGCTTGCCAGGCCAGCTTGCCGCCCGCCACCCGCAAGTGGCGGTATGACTGGTCTTTCTGGCCGCGCAGCGTGCTGGCATCGAGCGCTGCGATATCGAGCTCGATGGCGCGCGCCCCCGGCAGCGCCGTCAAGGTCAGGATTTGCGCGCTATCGGGCGCCGGACAGGCGCGCCCGCCGCAGGCCGGCATGGCGTGCAGGCGCGCCCCGCTGACCGCCAGCGGACGGCCGATCAGCATCAGCTCGAATTGTTCGGCGCCGCCGGCCGGCTCGGCCAGCGCCAGCCGCAATTTCCCCTGCGGCCAGCCGGCCACCCGCTGCCACGGCGCCCAGCCCTGCGGCAAGTCGGCGAACAGGCGCGACGCGGCCACCGGCATGGCCGGTATCGGCGTCGCCAGCGCGCCATGGCGGCTGGCCGACCATGGCGCCGTAGAACCGGATTTGAACCGCCAGGCCAGCAGGCGCAGTTCGTCATTAAAAATATCGATCTGCTGGCGCACATACGCGCCGTCCGCCTGCTGGTACAGGCGCTTGATCAATTTCAAGGTCGCCTGGTCGAGCGGTACGCCATCCCATACGCCCAGGTCGGCCGCGCGCGCCGCCGCCGGCGCCGCGCGCCACAGCGCCAGGTCGCGCGGCACCAGGTCGATGCCGCCGCCGGCCGACCAGCGCAGCAAGCCATGCGCCTGCAAATCGTTGAACAGGGCCTGGTCTTCGAGGCTGTTGCGCGGCGCGGCCGGCACCTGGTAAGAACCGGCCGCCAGGTAACCGGCGACCGGCTGGCCTTGCGCCGGAAACGCCTGCACCAGCGCCCTGGCCGGTTTTACGGCCTCATTATCTTGCGGCGCATGCACCATTTGCAGCAGCAATTCGCCCGCTTGCGGACAGGCCGCGCTGCCGCGCCGCGTGATCCGCAGCGCTGACTGACGGGATGCATCGCCCCACAGCAGCCAGCCTTGCTGGCGCAGCGCCACTTGCGCGCGCGGCGCATCGACGATCTGGCCCAGGCTGGCATCGCTGACCCAGCGCGCATTGCCTTGCGTGCTGCGCCAATCCAGTTGCAGCGGCTGGCTGAAGTCGGCCAGCGCCATGCCGCCGATCTGTATTTCCGGCATAGCCGCCTGGCGCTCGCCAGCCACCAGCAGCACATTGCGCAAGGCCAGCGGCGCCGATGACGCCTGGCTGCGGGCCACCCAGCGCTGCACGTCGTCGTAACGGTAACCGAGGCGCAGCGGCGACAGGCGCGGCCTGGCCGGATCGAGCAACTGGCTGCACAGGTCGACCCGCACGGCTTGTTGAAAGCGCATGCCGGACGCGACCAGCAAAGCGCCGCCCTGCCGGAGGTCCAGGCTCAGGCCCGGCCGCTCCGGCACGTCGAAAGTGGCGCCGGGCAGCACCGGCTGGTAGACGATCGCGGCGCGCGCATCGCCGGGCAAGGTCGCGGCGGCGGCTTCCAGGTGGCGCGCGTGGCCGGCGATCAGTACTGCACCGGCCACGCCGCCGGCGAGCGCCGCGGCGGCCAGCCAGGACATCGGCGTGGCGGGAAAATGTAAACCCACGGGCGCGCGCGCAATACGTGGCGCGCCGGCGCGCAAATTGCCGAACCGGCGCCAGGCGCGCCGGTACCTGGCCAGGTTATGCAAAGCAGTACGGATCAAGCGCATGACTCCCTCATCGGCCGATAAACCCACGTTGCGGCCATGCCGGGGGAGCCCGAAAAACGGCTGCGGCCACTGTCATTCCGGCGCCGTTTTTTTGCAGGCCATCCCGCCAAAAATGCGCCCTGTCGCAATCCCCTGGAAGCTGGCGAGGCAGATGGCTACAGTAGCCACATACCAACCCGCTCACTGAAAGGAATGATCATGAAAGCCCTGCAAAACATGGAAATCATCTTCACCGTCGCGGTCGCGCTGGCTTGCTCGTTCAGCTATGTCAGCATCACCCAGGCGCAGCAAAAAACGCTGGCGGCGGCTGACAATATCCCGGTCGTGACGATCAGCGCAAAACGCCTGACGCCGCAGCAAAAAGCCCAGTCGCTGGCGCAAGAGCGCCAGCAAACCCTGTTGGCCAGCAATGCCGACCGGTTTTAAGGCCACTACTACAAAGAATGTGTCAGATGTAAGAAGTTGCGTCAATTTCACGCAAGACAGCAACATCTCGCTATAGTCCATTTCACGCAACAACGAAATGGAGCAGACGATGCAACAGCTGAACAAACCGGTCAAACGTACCCTTTATGCGGCGGCAGCGGCCATGATCGCCATCAGCGCGGCAGCCTTCCTGCCGTCGCAGGCGATGGCCCAGGTCGATGTCAACATCGTCGTCAACAATGCTCCGCCGCCGCCACGCTACGAAAGCGTGCCGCAACCGCGCCGCGGTTATGTATGGGCGCCGGGCTACTGGAACTGGGATGGCCAGCGCCATGTGTGGAACAGCGGCCAGTGGCTACGGGAACGCAGCGGCAACCAGTACCGCCGCAGCGAATGGGTGCGCGCCGATCATGGCTGGCGGCTGGTACGCGGCGGCTGGGCCCCGGCCGTGATCGAGACGGTCGGCTACGATGACATCGTGATCGCCCCGCCGCCGCCGCGCTTCGAGCCGACGCCGGAGCTGCGCCCCGGTTATTTCTGGGCGCCCGGCCACTGGGAATGGCGCGGCCGCCGCTACGACTGGAACCCGGGCGTGTGGATCGTCGAGCGTCCCGGTTATTTCTACAGCCCGCCGGTGTGGAGCCAGCGCGGCGGCCGCTGGTATATGGAACAGGGCCGCTGGGCGCCGCGCGGCCAGGATCGTGAGCACGGCCATCATGACTGGCCGCGCCGTTAATGATCTCGCCTTTAATCCGCGCCGGCCAGGCGCGGATTAAAGGCGACCAGTTGCACCTCCACCAGGTAGCCGTAATGCAGCTCGGCCACCGGCACCACGGTGCGGGCCGGTTTGTGCGGGCCGAGAAAACCGGCATACACTTCATTGAACACGCCCCAATTTTCACTGCCGACGATGTAGGCGGTAGCTTGCACCACGTCCGCATAGGTGCAGCCGGCGGCGGCCAAGACTTGCTCGCATTGGCGCAGCACGGCTTGCGCCTGCTGGCGGAAATCATGTTTGACCGGATCGGTGCCGGCCGCCGATGGCAGCACGCCGGATAAATACACAAATCCGCTTTGCGCCACGACCCGCGAATAATGGCCGGCCGGCGCCGGCAAGGCGGATGTATCGATAATCTGCATGAATGATTTCCTCTAACGATATAGGCAGCGCGAATAGATCCCGGTTCAGGCGATAAACCGGGCAAACGACGCCAGATCGACGTTGCCGCCGCTGATGATCACGCCGACCCGCTTGCCCTGCACCGGATACACTTGCTGCAGCGCGGCGGCCGCGGCCAGGCAGCCGGTCGGCTCGACGACGATCTTCATCCGTTCGGCGAAAAACTTCATGGTTGCCACCAGCTGGGCGTCGCTGACCGTGATGATATCGTCCACGTGGCGCTGGATCACGGCAAAGTTATGGTCGCCGATATGGGTGGTCTTGGCGCCATCGGCAATCGTATCCGGCACCGCGATGTGCACCACTTCGCCCTTGCGCAACGATTGCTGCCCGTCATTGCCCAATTCCGGTTCGACGCCGATCACCTGGCAATCGGGGCTCATGCCGCTGGCCGCGAGCGCCGAGCCGGACAGCAAACCGCCGCCGCCCAGGCATACCAGCAGCACGTCGAGCTGGCCGACTTCCTCGAACAATTCCAGCGCCGCCGTGCCCTGCCCGCAAATCACGTCCGGATGGTCGTATGGCGGTATCAAGGTCATATTGCGTTCCTGGGCCAGGCGCCGGCCGATTGCCTCGCGGTCTTCGGTATAGCGGTCATATGTCACCACTTCGGCGCCATAGCCCTTGGTGGCGGTCACTTTCAGGGCCGGTGCGTCTTCCGGCATGACGATCACGGCAGGGATGCCGAGCAAACGGGCCGCCAGCGCGACGCCTTGCGCGTGGTTGCCTGACGAAAAAGCCAGCACGCCGTTACGCCGCTGCTCGGGCGAAAAACGGACCAGCGCGTTGTAGGCGCCGCGAAACTTGAAAGCGCCGACGCGCTGCAGGTTTTCGCACTTGAAAAACAATTCGGCGCCGGCGATCGCATTGGCGGTGCTGGACGTCAACACCGGCGTGCGGCGGGCCACGCCCTTGATGCGTTCGGCGGCCTGCTGCACGTCGCTATAGCTGAGGACGCTTTGGGTATGGGTGGTGCTCATCTGGATCTCCATGGTTGCGCGATTAGCTTACTATAGAGCAAGTGTAGAACTGTTTGCAGTACGCTGGTTGCAATACTATGTTGCGCAAATCGGGCTCTGCTGCTTTGCAACATAAAAGCCGCCCGGCCACGTTGATCCGCAATAATTTGTAATACAATCCCGGCACGCTTCTTGACGACCACTTGACCGCTTCTGGGATGACAATGGAAACAGCCGGCTTTACCTATGGATCGGACACATCCGGACTGGTATGGGGATTTTTATTCGGCCGCGAAGCGCAGCCGGTCGCACTCGATTCCAACGGCGCGCGCGCCTGGCTGCTGGAAAACGCCGGACGCGGCGACGGCCGGGAATTCATCTGGCTGCACTTCAACCTGTCGCACGCCGCCAGCGAAAAATGGCTGCGCAGCCACGTCAGCCTGGCCGATGAATTTTATGAAACGCTGCACCAGGGCTCGCGCTCGACCCGCATCGAACTGGCCGAAAACACGCTGATCGCGGTGGTCAACGATGTGCTGCACAATTTTTCGTTTGAAGCGTCCGACATTTCGACCTTGTGGCTCAGCGTCGCGCAAAACATCGTCATCAGCGCGCGCCGCTCGCCATTGCAATCGATCGAGCGGCTGCGCCAGGCCATCATCAAGCATCACGACCCGATCCGCTCGTCGGTCGAATTGCTGATCCATTTGCTGCGCGACCAGGCCGACGTGCTGGTCAATATCGTGCGCGATGCGGTGGCCAGGGTCGACGATATCGAAGACAAGCTGCTGGCCGGACGGCTGGTGCACAAGCGCGAAGACCTGGGCACCTTGCGGCGCGTGCTGGTGCGGCTGCAACGGCTGCTGGCGCCGGAACCGGCGGCACTGTTCCGCCTGCTGCAACGGCCGCCGCAGTGGATGGCCGAACTGGACACCCAGGAATTGCGCCAATCCACCGAGGAATTCTCGGTAGTGCTGAGCGACATGTCTTCTCTGCAGGAACGCATCAAGTTACTGCAAGAAGAAATTGCCGCCCGCGTCAACGAAGAAAACAACCGCAGCCTGTTCGTGCTGACCATCGTCACCGTGCTGGCGTTGCCGATCAACATCATCGCCGGCATGCTGGGCATGAATGTCGGCGGCATCCCGCTGGCCCAGCACCCGCACGGTTTCTGGATCATCGTCGGCGTGATCATCACTTTCACGGTGGTGGCCGGCTGGCTGGTGGTCAGGGTGCAACGAAACAACTGAGCACCGCATTATGCCTAGCCGGCGTTGGCCACCAGCCGGGCCAGCGCCTGTTCCAGCGTGACCGTGCCTTTCAGCGAAGCGCCCTGCCCGCCTTCGAACTCGATCCAGCCTTCGTTAAAACCGTTCAGCATCTGGATGCGCGGTTCCGGGCGGGTGCTGCCTTGCTCGATGAACACTTCGGCCCAGGTATTCTTCGGCACTGCGAACATGCTGACATATTTGCCGAGGATGCGGGAAAACGCAGTAGCGATATCGTTCGGCGTATAACGCCGCGGCCCTTCCAGCTCGACCACCTTGACGCCGCGCCACTCCTGCTGCAACACTTGCGCGCCGACCCGGCCGACATCGGCCACCGACACCATCGGCACCGGCTTGTCCAGCGGTTGCAAATAGCTGGGGATCAAGCCGGCCAGCCTGGCGGGCTCGATATCCCAGGCGGAATTTTCCATGAACCAGGCGGCGCGCACGAACGCCACCGGCATCGGCAAGGCGCCCAGCACTTGTTCGGCGATCTGCAGCTGGTTCAGCAAGTTCGGCTGGGTCGCTTGCGCGCCGACCGTCGACAGGCACACCACCTTGCCCGGATTGGCCGCTTTCAACGCGCCAGACAGGGTCGCCGCGATGGTACGCACTTCCGGAAAACCTTCGGCCGGAGCAAAGTTGGATGGCAGCATGATGAACACCGCGTCGGCGCCGCTGAAGGCCCTGGTCAGCGCCGCCTCGTCGCCGACATCGGCGATGACCACCTGGCAACCGCGTGCTTGCCATACTTTACCCTTGGCCGCGTCGCGCACCACGGCGCGCACCGGCAAGCCGGCGTCGAGCAAGGTTTGCGCGACAAAACCGCCGACTTGTCCTGTAATTCCGGCAACAACAAACATGATGACTCCCTTTAATAAATGAACAGCCTGCGCTGCGATGGAAGTCATTATCAAGCGCTGTGACTCATAATGCGATATCATCAGTGTCACATACAAAATGACTCAGGATCATGAATGACTGGTTTTGATGGCCGTTTGGCGGCGGGTTTGGGCGTGTTGGCGGCGGTGGTCGATAGCGGCAGTTTCGTGCGCGCGGCGGAGTTGCTGGAAATGACGCAATCGGGTGTCAGCCGCGCCGTGGCCAGGCTGGAAGCGCGCCTGGGCATCCGGGTATTTCACCGCACCACCCGCTCGGTGACGCTGACCGACGAGGGCCGGCGCTTTTACGAAAGCGTCGCGCCCCTGCTCGGCAGCATAGAAGAAGCGGCGGCGATGGCGTCCGGCACGGCGACCCAGGTGCGCGGCAAGCTGCGCGTGCACTGCGACCCGTTTTTTTCACGGCTGCTGCTGGCGCCGCGGCTCGGCGAATTCCTCGCCGAACACCCGGAGCTGGAACTGGAAATCGTCACCCGCGACCAGTTGGGCGACCTGGTGGCCGATGGCTTCGACCTGGCGGTGCGCTTTGGCCAGCCGCAACAATTATCGCTGGTGATACGCAAGCTGTTCGATATCCCGATTTTGACGGTGGCCGCGCCCGGCTATATCGCGCGCCACGGCTTGCCGCGCCATCCCTCGGAACTGGAAAACGGCAAGCACATGTGCGTGCATTTCCGCGATCCGCACAGCGCCAAGGTATTCCCGTGGGAATTTCATCGTGGCAAGGAAGTGTTGCTGGTCGAGCCGAAGGCGCAACTGACGCTGAACGAAGCGGGCACGCTGCACGCGATTTGCATCGCCGGCCACGGCATTGCGCAAATGATGGACCTGGGCTTGCAGCCGCTATTGCGCTCGGGCGCGCTGGTCAGCCTGTTCCCGGAATGGCGCGACGAACTGTTTCCGCTGTACGCGCTGTATCCGTCGCGCCATTTGCCGCCAGCCAAGGTGCGCGCCTTCATGGATTTTATCCTGACGCTAAAAGAATAAGGACTGCCGCGCCTATGCCCGATATGAATGAGCTGGATGATTTGACCATCGCCGCCTACCATGGCGAACGCGTGGCCGCGCGCAAGCTTGCGGCCAGGACCGCGCTCAGCGAGACCGATGCGCTCAGGCGCACGCTGGAAAACGTTGCCGGAACGCGCGGCCTGGCCGCCCTGCTGGCCGAACGCCGGCAATTACGGCAACTGGACAGCGAGCGGCGGCGTGTCAAGATGCAAGCCAGGGCCGACAAGCTGGCCTTGAAGCAGGCCGGCCCGCCAGTGCCGGCGGGCGCGTGGCGCGGCTGGTTCGACGGTTCCGCCCATCCGAATCCGGGCAGGATCGGCATCGGCGCGCTGTTGACGGGGCCGGATGGCCAGTCCGTCGCAATCAGCCGGCGTTTGGGCTACGGCAATAGCGGCGAAGCGGAATATGGCGCGCTGATCGCCTTGCTGGAAGCGGCACTGGCCGCCAAGGCTGGCCAGCTGGTGGTGTATGGCGACAGCCAGGTCGTCATTGATGATGTCCACAAGGACCTGCAACAAGCCACGGGAAACGGCGCGACAGGCTTGGCCAGCCAGCGCCAGCGGGTGGCCAGCCTGATGGCCCAACTCGGCAAGGTCACACTGCACTGGATACCGCGCCACAAGAATGGGGCGGCGGACCGCTTGTCGCAACAGGCGGCCGCCTTGTGGCGCGACGCTGAGCCATGATTAACCATGCGCGATACGTAATACCCGGCGCGGCGCGGGCAGCGCGCTGAGGCCGGTTCCGGCATGCTGGTTCAGCTTGAACACGCTGACCACCTGCGCCAGGCTTTGCGCCTGCTGCTGCATCGCTTCGGCGGCCGCCGCCGATTGTTCCACCAGCGCCGCGTTTTGCTGCGTCACCTTGTCCATCTGGCCGATCGCCTGGTAGATTTCATCGATGCCGGCGCTTTGCTCATGGCCGGCGGCGGTGATCTCGGTGATGATATCGCTGACCCGCTGCACGCTGGCAACGATATCGTGCATGGTCGCGCCCGCTTGCGACACCAGTTGGCTACCCTGCTTGACTTGCTCGACGGAATCGCCAATCAAGGTCTTGATTTCCTTGGCGGCCGATGCCGAACGCTGCGCCAGGTTGCGCACTTCCGACGCCACCACCGCGAAACCACGGCCCTGCTCGCCTGCCCGGGCCGCTTCGACCGCCGCATTCAAGGCCAGGATATTGGTCTGGAAAGCAATGCCGTCGATCACCGAAATGATCTCGACAATCTTGTTCGACGAACTGTTGATCGTATCCATGGTGCCGACCACTTGCGCCACCACCGTGCCCCCCTTCAGCGCCACTTGCGCGGCCGACGCCGCCAACTGATTGGCCTGGCGCGCATGGTCGGCGTTATGTTTGACGGTCGTCGTCAACTGTTCCATCGACGAGGCGGTCTCTTCCAGCGAGCCGGCCTGCTGCTCGGTACGGCTCGACAAATCCTGGTTGCCGGCGGCGATCTGGCTCGACGAAGTGGCGATATTTTCAGTGCCGCTGCGTACTTCGCTGACGATATTCAGCAAGCTGGCATTCATGTCTTTCAAGGCCAGCAGCAATTGCCCGGTCTCATCCTTGGCGCTGGCATCGATATCGGCGGTCAAGTCGCCGGCGGCCACCCGGCGCGCCACGTCGACCGCGGTACGCAGGGGCCTGACGATGCCGACGGTCAACAGCCAGCCGCTGACGACACCGAAGCCCAGCACCAGCACAGCCAGTCCCAGCAGCAAATTGCGGCTGGTGACGGCGACGCTGTCGATATCGTGCGCGGTGTTGTCGATGCTCTTGCGCTGCCGGTCCAGCAAATCCTGGATCACGCGCTGGAACTTGGCCGCGCCCGGCTCGAACACGGTGCTGAACGCGTGATCGGCCTCTTCCTTGCGCCCCTCGCTTTTCAACTTGCTCACCAGCGCGCGCGCATCCAGGTAGACCTGGCGCTGCAAGCCGATCAGGCGGAACATTTCCATTTCTTCCGGACCGCTGATCAAGGCTTCTATCTTCTTCTGCAATTCGCCGGAAATCACGCTCGACTGCCTGGCGTCGTCGGCAAAAATGGCGGCCAGCGCGGTGTCGGAACTGCGCACGATCACCGTGGTGCGGCGCACCCCGCTTTCAATCTTGGTCAGCCAGTCGGAAATATGGCGCTCCTTGGCCAACGGCTGTTCCATCATCGCATGGGTCGCCGCCGCCACATCATGCAAACGCCACACACTGATGCCGGTGATCAACATCGACAGCGCCAGGATGACCGCAAAGCCGACGCCCAGGCGCAGGCCGATACTGATGTTTCTTAGAAAACTCATTGCATATCCTTCAGATGATCACTGATGACAGGAAACGGGCGAGCGCCGTCACCCCTGGCGCATGTCGGCCATGCGCCAGGAAAAGGGAAAGTGGTGAATCGGGGTTTATGCGGCGATGCGCTCGATCAGGCTCATTTCCGCGCCCGACATCAGCAAATCGATATCGACCAGGATCAGCATGCGCTCATCGAGCGTGCCCAGGCCGATCACATAATCGGTGTCGAGTGCGCCGCCGATGTCCGGCGCCGGCTTGATTTGTTCCGGCAGCAAGGTGGTGACGTCGGAAACCCGGTCGACCACCATGCCGACCACGCGGTTGCCGATATTCAAGATGATGACCACGGTAAACTGGTCGTACACCGGCGTACCGAGGTTGAACTTGATGCGCATGTCGACGATCGGCACGATGATGCCGCGCAGATTGACCACGCCCATGACGAATTGCGGTGCATTGGCGATGCGGGTCGGGGCTTCGTAGCTGCGGATTTCACTGACTTTTTGAATGTCGATACCGTACTCTTCCTGGCCCAGCGTGAAGGCGAGGTATTCGGCGGGATTGGCAACGACGGTAGTGGCGTCGCTGGTGGTGCTGTTCATGTCGATCCTTGATAAAAAACCGCTGCACCAGCCATACTCCATCGTGGGCTGGACTTAAAAATAAAGCAGCTAAATTTCAATTCGACAATATTACCGTATGCAAAATTAATTTTCATTAAATAAATTGTTTTATTTAACTTTAATCAAAGATTCGAGGTTTTCATACGCATCGGACAGTCCGTTATTTCATGTCGATTTCAAATAAAAAGTCCATGGTACAAGGCACTCCCTGGCATAACGCCGGCTTGAACTTTTGTTGAATGGCGACGGCTGCCGCAAACGTTCCCATATCAGGACTGGGTGTGCTATAAATTGCGGCATCGACGACATCGCCCCGCTGATCGACCTTGACGGCAAGACTCAACAGTCCCGTTACCCTCAATATCTCATTGGCATCGGCCAGCGCCTTGAAAAATGCCGCCTGCCCCCGGACAGGATAAGGCGGCTCGTCCTCCGCGGCCAATTCCTTATAACTGTCGCGCAATTCCTGTTGCGCTGCCCCGCTCAATTGATGGTAAGGCAGCTGAAGCGGTATCGAACTACGCACGCGGCTGCGCAGGATATTCGAACCGGTCCACGCTTCATCCTGTTTCAGGCTATAGCGCAGCGGCGCCTCGTCGGCCAGCGCAGCGGTAGCGGAAGCGCAGGCAAAAAGACTCGCCAGCAGCAGCAAAATTACACGCATAAAATTCCTTTTAAACTTGCCAAAATTAACAATTTAATATTGTGATAAAAAATCAATTAAAAGACAAGCCAATAAATAACATTCTTATCCGCACTCTTCAGCCGATCGGGGCAAAGCGCGATGGTTTTATGTCACAATTGCGCGGCCCCTCATTCAAGACCGCTTCAGGAATTCCGATGAATACAGTATTAACCCTCTGGCATCCGCGCCTGACCGCGCTCGCCAGCGCCGCGCTGGACGAAGACGGCGCGCACGATTTGAACCATTTGCACCGGGTCTGGCGCAACGCCGCGATCATGCTGGACGAACACCGCGAAGCCGATGCACTGGTGGTGATGGCCGCCAGTTATTTGCACGACCTGGTCAACTTGCCGAAGAATCACCCGGAACGCCATTTGGCGTCGCGCAAGGCTGCGCTGCTGGCGCGCACCCAATTGGCGCAGCAAGGATTTCCGCCTGAAAAACTGGCCGGCGTCAGCCATGCCATCGAAACGCACAGCTTTTCCGCCGCGCTGCGGCCGGACACCATCGAAGCGAAGATCGTGCAAGACGCCGACCGTATCGATGCATTGGGCGCGGTCGGCCTGGCGCGGCTGTTTTACACGGCTGGCCGCATGGGCAGCAGCCTGGCGCACGACACCGATCCGATGGCGCTGCACCGCGAACTGGACGACCGCGCCTATGCACTCGACCATATCGAAAACAAGCTGGCCAAGCTGCCAGGCAAGATGCAGACCGAGGCCGGCAAGGCGCTGGCCCAAGCACGCCTGAGCTTGCTGACCAGTTTCCGCGACAGCTTTATCAATGAGTGGGCGGTCAGTCCCGCCACGCCGTGAACCGCGGCGCCTGAAAAATTGCCGTCCGGGTGCTGTCGCGCGAGCAATTTGCTGCTTATAATACAACGGCTGCAGCGTCCACTTTCTCAACCTGTCACCCACAGGCTTGCCCGGCAGGCCGAAAGCCTACATGAGCCCAGACCCCAGCAAGCATCAGGAAGACGCCGCCGCGCCGGCCCGGCCCGGCAATCTCAATTTCATCCTGGTCTGCGTCTTCATCGACATGCTGGGCATCGGCCTGGTGATGCCGGTGCTGCCGATCCTGGTCGGCGACTTTGTCAGCGGGCGCGATCAGCAAGCGATGTGGTATGGCGTGCTGGCCGCCGTCTTTGGCTTGCTGCAATTCATTTTCATGCCCATGCTGGGCGCCATCAGCGACCGCGTCGGACGCCGCCCGGTGTTGCTGTATTCGATGGCCGGCATGTGCATCAACTTCCTGGCCACCGGCTGGGCGCCGAACCTGGCTTGCCTGTTCATCGGCCGCGTCATCGGCGGCATTTCATCGGCCAGCATGTCGGTCGCGTCGGCGTACGCATCGGACATTTCCACGCCGGAGAACCGCGCCAAGAGTTTCGGCAAGATCGGCGGCGCTTTCGGCCTGGGCTTTATTTGCGGCCCGATGCTGGGCGGCTTGCTGGGCGATATCCATCTGCATTTGCCGTTTTATATCGCCGCCGGCTTGTCGGCCGCCAATTTCATCTACGGCTACCTGGTGGTGCCGGAATCGTTGCAGGCGGCCCAGCGCGCGCCGTTCAAGCTGTCCAGGATCAACCCTTTCGCCGCGCTGCTGAAGCTGGTGCGGCGGGTCGAATTGCGCGGCCTGATCCTCTCGTTCATGCTGCTGACCTTCGCCCAGATGATGTTGCAAACCACCTGGGTGCTGTATACCCATTTCCGCTTCGGCTGGACCACGCGCGACAACGGCATCGCGCTGTTTTGCGTCGGCCTGTGCTCGACGGTGGTGCAAGCGGGCTTGCTGGGCAGCTTGATCAAGCGTTACGGCGACGTACGGCTGGCGCTGATCGGCATGGCGTCCGGCTGCATCACCTATGCGCTGTATGGCTTGGCGACGCAGGGCTGGATGATGTACGCCCTGATTTTATGCAATCTGCTGGCGTTTGCCGGCGGACCTGCGCTGCAAGGCATCATTTCAAGATCGGCGCGGCCAAACGAGCAAGGGGAATTAATGGGCTCGCTGCAATCGATCGGCAGCCTGGGCGTGATCCTGATGCCGCTGCTCGGCAGCGCAATCCTGGGCAAGGTCAGCCACCTGGGCGCCGGCGACTGGCGCATCGGCAGCACGTTTTTCCTGTGCGCGATCTTGCAGGCAGCCGGCATGGCAGTGGCATGGCGCTATTTCAAAACACATAACATTGCGCTCGCTTAAACTAAGGCCAGCATTGGTCCGGTTAAATCTTGGCTTTTGACAACAAATAAGTGACAATGACTAGACAAGTCGCCCGGCCATAAGCTGGCGGCAAGAGACGGTTAGCAAGGATGACAGTAGAAGTATGAGAAACTTTTATTCCAATATCTGGCGCCGCGTCCTGATCGGGCTGGCGATGACCTGTTCCCTGCCGGCATCGGCGGAATGTACGCGCGACATCATCGTGCCGCTGTCGCCTATCGGCGCCAGCGTGGTGGTCAATGGGACCAGCGTCAGCGGCATCTACCCCGAACTGCTACGCAACATCGGCGCCAAGGTCGGCTGCAACCTGGTTTTTTCAGCCGTGCCGCGCGCACGCCTGGAAGCCATGTTTGAAACCGGCAAGGCCGATGTGCTGATACCGGCCATCAGCACGCCGCGGCGCGACCAGCAGGGTTGGTTCGTGCCGCTGCTGGGTCACCGGCCGATGCTGCTGTCGGTCCAGAGCAGCCGTCCCGCCATCACCAGCGTGCAAGACTTGATCGAGCGGCGCGATATCCGCGTGGCGCTGGTGCGCGGTTACGATTATGGCGACGCCTATCAGGCGCTGGCCAAGGAATTGCTGAAACAGGGCCGCCTGTTTTACGAGGTCGACACGCTGTCGGTGGCGCGCCTGATGCAGGGCGGCTTCGTCGACGCCACCATCATGGGACCGACCATGCTGGCCGGCACCGCGCAAAACGATGCCCGGGTACAAGGACTGGTCGATAAACTGCGCGTGGAAGCGTTGCCGGAATTGCCATGGGGTTCAAGCGGCGCCTACATTTCCAGAAAATCGTTGAAACCGGAAGACCAGGCCCAATTGCGCGAATTGCTGGAAAAAATGGCCAAATCCAACGCCTTGCTGGAATCGTTCCAGCGCCATCATCGCTCGGAATTCCTGACCACCAGTATCCGGCCGCGCTGAAACAAGCTGCCCCGGGCCGGTGCGGCACAGCAGTTTTGTGATGCACTCTTGCCCATACTCGGCTACAATATGCGCACTCTTTGGGGAGTAGCCTGCTACTGAACAGTTCAGTAGAGTCCGTGTCAACATACTCGACAGCAATGTCGTGGCACGGGCGCCTTGTATGACAGGGTTGGCGAGACCATCGGCATTTCCTCGTCTTGCTTGGGCGCACGGGTGATGCCGTGGATTTCGCGCCCAGCAGGAACCCCGTCATGCATTTCACTTCCATCGTCTTTCTCGCTTTCGCCATGTCCACCGACGCCTTCGCGGCCGCCATCGGCAAAGGCGCATCCATGCAGCGGCAACCGCGCCTGTTGCAAGCGTTGCGGATCGGCCTGATCTTTGGCGGCATCGAGGCCATCACGCCGGTCATCGGCTGGGGCATCGGCTCGCTTGCCGCGCAATGGGTGGCGCAATGGGATCACTGGATCGCCTTCGTGCTGTTGCTGGGCCTGGGCGCCAGAATGATCTGGGCCGGCTTGAGCGGGCAGCAAGAAGAACAAAAAAGCCAGCGCCAGACGTTCTGGATGCTGGCCCTGACAGCGGTGGCGACCAGCATCGATGCGATGGCGGTCGGGGTCGGCCTGGCCTTTATCAACGTCAATATCTGGCTGGCGGCGCTGGCGATCGGCACGGCCACCATGCTGATGGTGACCGCCGGCGTGATGCTGGGCCGGCTGCTCGGCAACATGATAGGCCGGCGCGCCGAAATCCTCGGCGGCCTGGTGCTGATCGGGGTCGGCGCCGGCATACTGTACCAGCACCTGAGCGCCGCGACGCCGGCCTGATCAGGCGAGGCGCAGCGCCAGCGCGGCCAGCGTCAGCAACAGCACCGGCACGGTCAGCACCACGCCGGTGCGGAAATAGTATCCCCAAGAAATATCGATCTTTTTGCTGGCCAATACATGTAGCCACAACAAGGTTGCCAGGCTGCCGATCGGCGTCATCTTCGGCCCCAGGTCGCTGCCGATGATGTTGGCATAAATCATCGCCTGGCGCACCGCGCCCTGCGCCGTGCTGGCATCGATCGCCAGCGCACCGACCAGCACGGTCGGCATATTATTCATCACCGACGACAGCAAGGCCGTCAACAAGCCGGTGCCGAGCGCCGCGCCCCACACGCCGTGCCGGGAAAAATTGTCCAGCATGGCGCTCAGGCAAGTCGTCAGGCCGGCGTTGCGCAAGCCATATACCACCAGATACATACCGAGCGAAAACACCACGATATGCCACGGCGCATGGTGTAGCACCGAGCGTACCGGGATCGCCTGCCCTCTTGCGGCGACGGCCAGCAGCAACAGCGCGCCGGCCGCCGCCACGACACTGATCGGCACGCCGACCGGCTCCAGCCAGAAGAATCCAGCCAGCAACAGGGCCAGCACCAGCCAGCCCGCCTTGAACGTGGCCAGGTCGCGGATCGCCGCTTGCGGCGCCTTCAGTTGCGCCACATCGTAACGCTGCGGAATATCCTTGCGGAAAAACCAGACCAGTACGCCGAGACTGGTCGCGACGGCGACCAGGTTGACCGGCACCATCACCGCCGCATACGAGGCAAAACCGATCCTGAAAAAGTCGGCGGACACGATGTTGACCAGGTTCGACACCACCAGCGGCAAGCTGGCGGTGTCGGCGATAAAACCGGCCGCCATCACGAACGCCAGCGTGGCCCGGGCTGAAAAGCGTAATTCCAGCAAGATCGCGATGACGATCGGCGTCAGGATCAGCGCCGCGCCATCGTTGGCGAACAGCGCCGACACAGTGGCGCCCAGCAACACCAGCAGCATGAACAGCTTGCGGCCGCCACCGCCGCCCCAGCGGACCACATGCAAGGCGGCCCACTCGAAAAAACCGGCCTGGTCGAGCAGCAGGCTGATGATGATGACGGCGATAAACGTGCCGGTCGCATTCCAGACGATCTGCCACACCACCGGAATATCGTGCCACTGGATCACGCCGGCCAGCAACGCCGCCAGTGCGCCCAGCGCCGCGCTCCAGCCGATGCCGAGCCCGCGCGGCTGCCAGATCACCAGGGTCAGGGTGGCAAGGAAAATACTCACGGCAGCGATCATGTTGCACATCCTTTCTTGCAAATAAATTCTATATTTCAATAATAATGGAAATATAGAATCAATACAAGAAGTTTGAGGCTCAATTACAATTCTGATGTGATCACAAGTTTCAAGATTCGCCAATCCACGGCAAAATCTTGATTGTCAGCATCAAGCGGCCGCGATGACCGCCGCTCGACACGTATTCACTACGCCATCATTTTGCCGCGCCCGCCTCGACGATCGGCAAGTCGATCGAACTGGCCGCGCCGGCCGAGTGATAGACCCGCTGCGTCGCCTTCCGGTAATCGCCTGGCTGGGCGAAGAAGATATTCGGCACATAGGTTTGCGGATTGCGGTCGTACAGCGGGAACCAGCTCGATTGCACCTGCACCGCGATACGGTGGCCCGGCAAGAACACGTGATTGGCGTTCGGCAAGACGAAACGGTAGCGTTCGATCTTGTTGGCGGGAATCGGCGACGGATGTTCCAGGCTGTCGCGGTAGCGGCCGCGGAAAATATCCATCGCGATGCCCAACTGGTAACCGCCCAGTTCCGGCTGCGACGGCACCTCGTCCGGATACACGTCGATCAGCTTGACCACCCAATCGGCGTCGCTGCCGCTGGTCGATGCGTACAGCTTGACCAGCGCCGCGCCGGAAATCTGCAACGCTGCCTTCAACGGTTCCGACACATAGCTGAGCACGTCGGTGCGGTCGGCATACGCGCGCTGGTCGCTGACCAGCCACGGTTTCCACACATTGCCATCGTCCATGCGCACCGGACGCGGCACGAACGGCACCGGCTTGGCCGGATCGGCGACATATTCATCGTAGGCCTGCGCGCCGCCCTGCGGGCTGTCGAAACCGAGCTTGAAGCCGTCTTGCAGGTAAATCGGCTTTAACGGCGCCGGACAGCCTTTGGCGCAAGCCAGCGGCCATTGCTGCAAATGCTGCCATTTGTTGCTGCCGGTTTGGTAAAACAGCACCGGCGGCGTGCTGGCGACAGGCGCGCCATCCTTCAGGTATTGGTCGAGGAAGGGCTGCATCACGTCGCGCCGGAATTGCAGCGCGGTGTCGCCGTCGAATTTCAGCGGGCCCAGGCTGGAACCCTCATAGTTGACGCCGCTGTGCCGCCACGGTCCGACCGCCAGGTAATTCATGTTGTTGGCCTTGTCCTTCGGCTCCAGCGCCTGGTACACCGCGTACGGGCCGTAGATGTCTTCCTGGTCCCACTGGCCGACCACGTACATGGTCGGCACCTTGATCGGCCGCTTGGCCAGGATCTTGTCGAGCGCCTGTTCTTGCCAGTAACTGTCGTAGGCCGGATGCTCGAACAATTTCTTGCTATAAGTCAGGCGGTCGATGCCGAGTTTGCTGGCGTAGTCGCCAGCCGAACCGGCTTGCAGATAACTTTGGTAATCGTCGTAGATGCCGGTCGATGGCGCTTCGCCGCCACCGCGCGCGGAAGTCTGGCTGGCGAAGTACCCCATGTTCTTTTGGCGGAAAGCGCCATTGTGGAACCAGTCGTCGCCGCGCCAGCCGTCCACCATCGCGCTCATCGGCACCGCGACCTTCAACGCCGGATGCGGGTCGGCCAGCGCCATCAGCACCGTAAAGCCTTCGTAGGACGAACCCAGCATGCCGACTTTGCCATTGGTTTCAGGCACGTTCTTGACCAGCCAGTCTATCGTGTCCCACGCATCGGTGGCGTGATCGATCTTGCTATCGTTGAGCGGGCCGCTGATCGGCCGCGTCATCACGTAATCGCCTTCGGAACCATATTTTCCGCGCACGTCCTGGAACACCCGGATATATCCTTCGTTGACGAATATTTCATCGCCTTGCGGCAAGATCGCCAGCATATGCGGGCTGACACTGCGATTGGCCCGGCGCGCCGCGTTGTAGGGCGTGCGGGTCAGGATGATCGGTGCGCGGCTGGCGTTCTTCGGCACCACGATCACGGTGTACAGCTTGACGCCGTCGCGCATCGGGATCATCACCACGCGCTTGATGTAATCGGCGCCCTGGTCGAACGCTTCCAGCCTGGCGCCGATATCGGGCGTCATCGGCGTGATTTGCGCCATCGCCGGCGACAGGAAGAAGGAACTGAATAATACAAAACCGGTGAGCTGGGCAGATTGCCAGACGCGCATATTTTTCTCCAAACAGGGATTTGGGCCAGACAGAACTTCGGGTAGAAACTCAAGCTGCTCATGTCCGGGTATGGGGCGCCCGGCAGAGCGTGCCGGTGATAGTACCCAACGCTTGAGCATAAAGCAATCTCGCGGTTCAGGCGGCTAAACGACGACAAGGCATGCATCGGCGGCGCCTGACCGGACCTGTGAACGATGTTGTAACAAATGCCGACACGCTAACAAGGTGTGCGATGTGAATACGATGTCAATTTAAATGACGTCACACCTTGACAGCGCGCCGTCAAACTGCAACCATACCGCCATGAAATTTATCCCATCCCCTCACTCTTGCACGAATTGGTGGCCCCGCTCAAACCGCGCGGCCACTGCAAAGTGATGTGATTTATGATCAACGCCGCCTCGACTGGGTGGCGTTTCGGGCATGACCAAGCCCAGACCATCTTGATTGGGGCGACTCGAAAGGAAACTTGATGAGCACCCAGCCAGCTACTCCCTCCGTGATCCTGACCGGCGACCGTCCGACTGGTCCCTTGCACCTCGGCCATTTTGTCGGCAGCCTGCGCAACCGCGTCGCCTACCAGCACGACTACCGGCAATTCATCATGCTGGCCGATGCCCAGGCGCTGACCGACAATATGGAAGACACCGACAAGGTGCGCCGCAACGTGGTCGAAGTCGCGCTCGACTACCTGGCGGTCGGCATCGATCCAGCCAAGTCGACCATCCTGATCCAGTCGCAAATCCCGGAACTGGCCGAACTGACCTTTTATTACCTGAACATGGTCACCGTGGCGCGCCTGGAGCGCAACCCGACCGTCAAGCAGGAAATCGTGCTGCGCGGCTTCGAGCGCGACATTCCGGCCGGCTTCCTGACCTACCCGGCCAGCCAGGCCGCCGACATCAGCGCCTTCAAGGCCGCGCTGGTGCCGGTCGGCGAAGACCAGATCCCGATGATCGAGCAAACCAATGAAATCGTGCGCCGCTTCAACCGCCTGGTCAACCGCGACATCCTGGTCGAATGCAAGGCGCTGGTGCCGGAAATCGGCCGCCTGCCTGGCATCGACGGCAAGGCCAAGATGAGCAAATCGCTGGGCAACACCATCAACCTGGGCGCCAGCGCCGCCGACATCAGCGCCGCCGTCAAGAAGGTCTATACCGATCCGCTGCACTTGCGCGTCGAGGATCCGGGCCACCTGGAAGGCAACGTCGCCTTCATTTACCTGGATGCGTTCGACCCGGACCAGGCTGGCCTGGCGGACATGAAAGCCCATTATGTGCGCGGCGGGCTGGGCGACAGCATCGTCAAGAAACGCCTGGAAGGCGTGTTGCAAGACTTGCTGGCGCCGATACGCACACGCCGCGAAGAGTTCGCCAAAGACCGTGGCCAAGTGCTGCAAATGTTAAAAGAAGGTACCTTCAAGGCACGCGAAGTCGCGGCCAGGACCGCCGATGAAGTCAAGGCGGCATTGGGACTGAGCTACTTCTAAGCAGTCGCAATTTGATGCGCCCTGGCGGACTCGGGTAAAATCCCGGCTCCGCCAGGGCGTTTTGCTTTTGTTCAACACCCGCAGTACTCACTGTAAATGACACTGTTCGCGGCGGACCGCGAGGTATAAGCAGCGGCAAGACTCGTTAACCAAGAAATTCGCCATGACAGATACCAGGATGGACCAGCTGCTGCAACAGCACTTTTCAATCGATACGCTGAAGCAAGCACCGGCGCCGCTGCACAAGGCGCTGCGGATGCTGGGCGGCTGGCTGGCCGCGCAACGCAGCCAGCCCTACCCGTCCACGCCGCACGCCGAATTGCTGCCGCAGTTCACCGAGATCGATCCGCCGGCCGGCGGCATGCCGGTGGCGGACTTCCTCGATTTGCTCGACAGCAAGGTACTGACCCACACGGCGCAACTGAATCACCCGATGTACATCGGCCACATGACCCAGGCCTTGCCGTGGGTCAGCGTACTGGCCGAAGCGTTTACGGCGGCGCTGAACCAGAACCAGGTCAAGATCGAAACGGCGTATGTCTCGACGCTGATCGAAAAACAACTGATCGGCTGGCTGCACCGCCAGGTGTACCGGCGCGGCGACGCCGAGTATGCCGCGTCGATGCGCGACACCGGCCACGCGCTGGGCAACGTCGTCAATGGCGGCACCATGGGCAACCTGACGGCGCTGGCGGTGGCGCTGGAACATCAATTGCCGGGCACCCGCAAGCAGGGTTTGTTTGCCACGATGACACAGTCGGGCTACCGCGGCCTGGCCGTGATCGGCTCGGCGCGCAGTCATTATTCCTTGAAAAAATCGCTGGCCACGCTGGGCCTGGGCGAAGCCGCGCTGCACCTGGTGCCGGTCGGCCGCGATAATCGCATCGACATCGCCGCGCTGCAAGAAAAGATCGCCGAACTGAAACAGGCGCAGATCAAGATCGTCGCCATGGTCGGCATCGCCGGCACCACCGAAACCGGCGCCATCGACCCGCTGGCGGCCATGGCCGAGATTGCCGAGCGCGAACAGATCTGGTTCCACGTCGATGCCGCCTGGGGCGGTGCGCTGTTGCTGGCCGAACAGTTCCGGCCGCTGTATGACGGCATCGCACGGGCCGATTCGGTGGTCATCGACGGCCACAAGCTGCTGTGGGTGCCGATGGCGCAAAGCATGGTGCTGTTCAAGGATCGCAACAGCCTGAACCAGCTGAAGCACAACGCCAACTACATCTTGCGCAGCAATTCAGGCGACCTGGGCCAAACCTCGCTGGAAGGTTCGCGCCGTTTCGACGCATTAAAACTGTGGACCTCGTTCAAGATCTTCGGCGTCGACGGCTATACGGCGCTGCTGCAACAGGCGGCCACGCTGACCGGCCAGATGCGCGAGTTGCTGGCCGACCAGCAAGACTTCGAGTTGATGACCGATTCGGACACTTTTATCCTGACCTATCGTTATATTCCGCAACAGTGGCGCGAACAACTGGCTGGCTTGTTGGCACACGGCAACATGGAAGCGGCGCTGCTGCTGAACCAGAAAGTCAATGAATTGAACGCGAAGCTGCAAAACCGCCAAAAGGCGCAAGGGACCAGTTTTGTATCGCGCACGGTGCTGGAGTCGACCGCCTATCCGGGCCAGACCACGGTATTGCGCGTGGTGCTGAGCAACGTCAGGACCCGGCCGCGGCATTTGCGGGCCATCCTGGCCGAACAGCGCCAGCTGGGCACGCTACTGCTGGCCGAACCAGGCAAGCAACTCAACACCTAAAGCCACCATGCCCTACCTCGCCATCCTGCTGTTTGTTGCCCTGTATCTGGCGGCAACCTTCTTTTGCCACATCCCGGCCATGGTCGCCGTCATTTATGGCGCGCTGAGCCTGAGCTGCTTCGTCGCCTACGCGATCGACAAAAACGCCGCCAAGGCTGGCCGCTGGCGCACGCCGGAACGCACGCTGCTGCTGCTGGGGCTGTTATGCGGCTGGCCGGGCGCCGTGCTGGCGCAACAATGGCTGCGCCACAAATCGGGCAAGCCGGCGTTCCGGCTCATGTTCTGGATCACGGTGATGCTGAATCTGGCGGCCTTTGTGTATTTCAGCCTGCATTACTCGGCGCCCGATATCGGCACCGAGGTCGCGCCGATCGAACTATGAATTACAGCGGCGTCTTGAAGATCGGATCGACGATGAATTGCTGGGCCTTGATGCGCAAGGTGCGCTCTTCATCGAGTTCGGCGCGCACCTCGGCCAGCTCCTCGCGCTCCGCCTCCAGCTCGCCCCGCAGCGCCGCCAGTTCGCCTTCCAGCCGGGTCATGCTTTCCAGTTTCAATTGCGCCTGGATCAGTTCGGCGCGCGCCTGTTGCGCCGCCTCTTCCAGCCGTGGAATATCTTCCAGCTTGAATTGCGCCTTGGCCAGATCCATGCGCGCTTTTTCAGCGGCCTCTTCCAGGCGCGGCAAACTTTCCAGTTTTAACTGGGCCTTGGCCAGGTCGGTGCGGGCCTGCCCCGCCACCAGCCGTTCGCGCTCCAGCTCTTCCCTGGTGCCGTCCAGCTCGGCCACCTGATTGTCGATGGTGTCTTGCTGGCGTTCGTTTTCGGTCGCCAGGTCGCTCAGCTCTTGCTGTTGCTCGCTGGATTCCGCTTCGTGTTCAGTATTGTTGGCACTGATTTCCTGGCCGACAAAATCGAGTATCGCGCGCTGTAATACCGGCGACAAGTCGGCCACCGCGGCAACCTGGCGCTGCTGGCCGGCCTTGCGGCGTTGCAATAACTTGCTGATGGTTCCCAGGCAGCCGATATTGCCCAGGCGTTCGCGCACCGCGCGCGCGCTCGGCTTGACGCCTTCCGCCACCATCGCATCGGCGGCGCTATTGACTTGTTCGGGGCTTACCCTGGCTTCACGTCCCATCATGTACTCTTTAGTGTTATTGGGAGCGCCGGACAAAACGTCGATGGCGGCGTTGCATTGCCTTGCCGGCCATTCGTATTGCCTACGGCAATGCGCGTTGCCCTGAACGTTTTGTCCGACGCTCTTCATGTTGATAGAGCCCGCTATGTTATATAAGGAAACATTGCACGTAAAGTTTTCCCAAGAGAAAGTATGATTACACAACAGAAAACTTGATCTGGCGTAGCGCGGATTCCGCGCCGCCGCCAATCGCCTTAAGCCGGATATAATTTCCATACGATAGTATTTCAATATACTGGCTCCCTATTCAACCAACAGAGAAACCGGCGTGATCGACCAGCATCTACAACAACAAAGCCAGCTGTCTCAGCGCCAGACCCGGCTAGCAACTCCACCGCACATCCACCGGCGGCGCCTGCTGGGCGCGGCCGCCGCCGGCATGCTGCCGCTGCGCTGGGCGCTCGCGGCAAATCCGGCCCCGCCAACCACGTTCGCGCTGATGCCGGCGACCCGCGCCGCCTCGCTGGCCGCCGGCGCCACGGCGGTGCTGGCGCGTCAACTGGGCAACAGCGCCGAGCGGGCACTGGAACGGCAGCCGCATTTCATGAGCCGGGTCCATACCGAAGGCTTGCTTGACGGCGAAGGCCAGCGCGCAGCCAGCCTGGACGCCCAGGAAGACTGGCGCCAGGCGCGTTTGCAGGCGCTGGCTTACCGGCTGTCGGGCCGGCGCGCCTGTGCCGACGCCGCCTTGCGCTACCTGGATACATGGCTGGGCAAATACCAGCCCTCCTTCAATCCTATCGATGAAACCGAGCTGCCCAGCATGTTATGGGCGGCGGACTTGCTGGCCGAGCAAATGCCGGCTGACCTGGTGGCGGCAGGCCAGCGCTGGTGCGTGCAACTGGCGCGCGGCTATCTGTCCAGCGACATCATCAATGGTCCCAAATCGACCAGCGTGAACAACTGGCAAAGCCACCGCGTCAAGATCGGCACGGCGGCGGCCTTTTATAGCGGCGACGCAAAGCTGATCAAGACGGCCCGCATCGCGTTCATGCACCAGGTGATGCGCAATATCGATGCCGACGGCAAGACCTACGACTTCGCCGAACGCGATGCCTTGCACTATGTCACCTACACGCTGGAACCGTTGCTGATGACAGCCTGCATGGCGGCGGCCCATGGCCAGGACTGGTATGGCGCCGAAGAGGCGCAGGGACGCCTGGCCAAGGCGGTCGAATGGATGCGGCCCTACATCCTGGGCCAGCGGATGCACGACGAATTCGTGCACAGCAAGGTGCCGTTCGACGCGCGCCGCGCCGATGCCGGTGTCAAGGGTTACTCTGGAACATGGGACCGCAACCAGGCGTCGTCCCTTTGCTGGCTGGCATGCAAGCTCGACAAGCGCTACGAGCAAGTGGGCGCCCGTCTGGCGCCGTCCCCCGCATGGCTGCAAGTGATGTTTTCGCAGCGCTATTATTCTTGAACTGTTCCCGTCCAGCCCCCTGCGCCGGCATGCAGGGGGCTGGACAGATGCCGGTGTTACTGGTGCGTCAACGTCAATCCATAAAATTTGACGACGGTGCCGGGCGTCGTCAACGGCGGACCGGCGACGGCGCTTTGATCGTAGTTACCGGCCTTGAAGTAAAAACTTGTCCCGATAAAACTGGAATCCATCGTGAAGGTTCTGACCGTATTATTGACCGTGACGGTAATGGTGGAACCGGTCAGGCTCAGCTCATAATTAAAGCGCGTTCCCAACGGTATGGTAATGATGGGATAGGTCTTCGCGCTGCCGCCCTGATTAGTATCTTCAAGGAAAAACTGAACCAGACCGCCCGAGGTCACCTGCAATTCGCACAGCGGCTTGCTCGGCCCGGTACCCTGGAAGATCTGGGCGATCGCGGTATTCTTCGGCACCTTGGTCACCGCCACCGTCGCATTCAGCTTGTTGCGCCCCTTGGTGCTCCAGATCGCATTTTCACGCAATTCCGTGCGCGGATGCCTGGAGCCGGACGTGGTCCAGCCCTGTGCCGGGTCCATCATCACCATCGCGCCGTCCGATTTATCGGTGTAGAAATAATATTGATTCGTGTAGCCGGCCGCCAGACTGCTAGCGCTGACGGTGTCGATCTTGCCGGACGAACCGGTCGGCAACTGCAACGTAAATGGCGCCAGATTAAAATTCGCCCCGGGCGCCTTGCTTGGACTCAACGCTTGCGTCACGACCTCGGCATTGGCGTTGGCCAGCATTTGCGTATCTGGAGAAGCGCCAGTGCCGCCACCGCATGCCGACAACATGCCTGCCAATACAGTACTCGTCAAACCCGTCACTATTCTCTTTTGCATTTTTTTCCCTGTTCATATGAATGGTTGAAAGACAGCAAAGGACGACTGGTAGTACGGACGGCGACAGGTTGCAGTATCAAATCTGGCGGCATATGCGGTTATATGCGGTCACCGACTTTAAAAAATTGCCTGTAGGCACTTAACACTACTCTGCAATTCCATTTTTAACAATATTTAACTTGTAACGAAAAAGCCCTGATGATGCTTCATCAGGGCTCGATTGCCTCGGCCAACACTGCGTTGTTGCGCAGCGTACATGCGCGATGCCGGCGTTACTGGTGCGTCAGCGTCAATGCATAAAATTTGACGATGGTGCCGGGTGTCGTCAACGGCGTACCGGAGACGGCGGTTTGATCGTAGTCGCCAGCCTTGAAGTAAAAACTTTCCCCATTAAAACTGGAATCCATCGTAAAAGTCTTGACCGTATCGTTGACCGTGACGCTGATGGTGGAACCGGTCAGGCCCAGCTCATAATTGAAGAGGGTTCCCACGGGCACGCTGGTGATCGGATAGACCTTCGCGCTGCCGCCTTGATTGCTATCCTCAAGCAAAAGATTCACCGCACCGCCAGACGTGACTTGCAATTCGCACAGTGGCTTGCTCGGTCCGGTCCCCTGGAAAATCTGGCCGATCGTGGTTTTGCCCGGCACCTTGGTCACCGCCACCGTCGCATCCAGCTTGTTGCTGCCGTTGCTGCTCCAGATCGCATTTTCACGCATTTCCGTCCGCGCATGCAACGAGCCGGACGTGGTCCGGCCCTGGGTCGGGTCCATCATCACCATCGCGCCGTCCACGCTATCGGTATAAAAATAATATGGATTCGTATAACCGGCGGCAAGACTGGAACCGTTGACGGTGTCGACCTTGCCGGCCGAACCGGTCGGCAATTGCAGCGTAAACGGCGCCAGGTTGAAATTCGACCCGGGCGGCTGCGCGGGATTCAAGGTTTGCAGGGCCGATACGGCACTGGCCAGCGCTTGCCCGTTCGAATGCGCGCCGGCACCGCCGCAGGCAGCAAGCATGCCGGCAAGCACGGTACTGAGCAGACTCGCGATGATTCTATTTTGCATTTTTTTTCCTTGTTTTTATGAGGGCGTCAAGACAGCACGGAACAACTGAATACAAACTCATGCATCCAATCTGACGAGATGGGCGGGTCACCAGGTTTTAAAAATTGCCCAAAAGCACTTTACATTACAAAGGAAATCTATTTTTCAGCAAACCGGATTTGTAATGAATTGGTAATGAAAAAGCCCCGCTGATTTCTCAGCGGGGCTTGCGTTGATCCGATACCATTTTTAGCGTCTATCGGGATAGCTTCTTAATCCAGCAAGCCATTATCGGACAGCACGTCCTGGATCAGTTCCAGCCGCAGCATCGGGTTTTGCTGGGCCAGCAAGCGTTGTTTTTGCGCCAGGTCGAGCGACAATAATTCGCACCAGCGGTTCGCCACCCAGCCGCATTCGTCGAGCCGGAATGGCGGCATCATCGGCATTTGGTCGGCCGGGATATGCTCTTCCTGCAAGGTGCGGATCAGGGCGCCGAGCGCGTTGGCGACGTTTTCCTGGTCGGGCGGGATCGGCACCGCCTTGTCGTCGTCCAGCATTTCCACCTGCCCCATCCACAAGCCATGCTTGAGCTGTTCACTGGACAAGATCCGGAAGCGCCCGCTGCCGCTGCATTTAATTTGCAGCAAGCCGGCCAGCGGCGCCGACCAGTCGACGATCTGCGCCAGCGTCCCCACTTCGGCCAAGGTATCGTGCATGCCCGGCTTGCGTACTTCGGTTCCGTCCAGCAAAGACACGACGCCAAAAGGCTGGCCGTCGGCGATGCATTTCTGCACCATATTCAAATAACGCACTTCGAATATCTGCAACGGCAGATAGCCATCCGGGAACAGGACGGTATTGAGCGGGAACAACGGTATGGTAGCCATGCGCCATCATGGCATAAACCGGGCCATCCTGCCGCACACGGACAGCGGCGCGGCGGATTTATTTGTAAAAGCGCCGCTTCGACGCGCGCTCGGCCGCTTTCGGCGTCAGCAACTTGACCGGTTTTTTCTGCACCGCGCCGCCGGGGCCGGTGACCGGCACCCGGTGCTCGGCTTCAAAACCGGCCTCTTCCACGCGGCGCAAACTTTGCCGTGTCAGCGCTTCGACCGCCGACAATAAATCGACTTCATCGGCGCACACCAGCGAAATCGCCTCGCCGGTGGCGCCGGCGCGGCCGGTGCGGCCGATGCGGTGGATATAGTCTTCGGCCACGGTCGGCAAGTCGAAGTTGACCACTAACGGCAACTGTTCGATATCCAGGCCGCGCGCCGCCACATCGGTGGCCACCAGCACTTGCACTTCGGCTGCCTTGAAACGGGCCAGCGCGCGCAAGCGGTTCGGCTGGGTCTTGTCGCCATGAATCGAATCGGCGCGTATGCCCTGCTGCAGCAAAGTGGCGACCAATTGTTCGACGCCCTTGCGGGTCTTGACGAACACCAGCACCTGGCCCCAGCGTTTTTTCTTGAGCAGGTGGCAAAACAGTTCCGGCTTGCGTTTTTTATCGCACGGCATCATCGATTGCTTGACGCTTTTCACCGTGCTGTTGCGCGGGCTCACCTCGATGCTCAGCGGATCGTGCAGCAACTGCCCGGCCATGCTGCGGATCGCCTCCGAAAACGTGGCCGAAAACAGCAAGGTCTGGCGCTGCTTCGGCAAGGCCGCGACGATGCGCTCCAGCTCGCCGGCAAAACCCAGGTCCAGCATGCGGTCGGCCTCGTCCAGCACCAGCGTCTGCAATTGCTCGAATCGGACGGCGCCCTGCCCGTGCAAGTCGAGCAAGCGGCCCGGCGTCGCCACCAGCACGTCCAGGCCCTTGCGCAATTTGTTCAACTGCGGTTCGATGGCGACCCCGCCATACGCGACAAAACTGCGCAGCGGCAAGTTACCACCATAGGTGCGGAAGCTTTCATAGACTTGCTCGGCCAGTTCGCGGGTCGGCACCAGCACCAGCACGCGCACCGAATTGGCGGCCACTTGCGGGCCTTCCATGGTCAGCCGCTGCAACAGCGGCACGGCAAAACCGGCGGTCTTGCCGGTGCCGGTCTGGGCCGCGGCCATCACGTCGCGCCTGGCCAGCACGGCGGGAATCGCCTTGGCCTGCACCGGCGTCGGCTTGGCATACCCCAGTTCGTCAAGGGTACGGATGAGTGGGTCGATCAAGCCGAGGGAAAGAAACGTCATGGATAGCTACAACCTTGCAGGCAAAAAATTACGGTAATCAACAGATCGTCGCGACACGCCAACGGCGCACCGCCCGACAGCCGCGATTATAGGCCATGCGGTGCATCGCGTGCCGGATCAGAACTTCATTTCCATGGTCGCGCGCACCTGCGCCGAGCCTGGCGACACGCTGTGGCGCCGCAGCGTGCCGCTGGCATCGGTGTAACTGCTGTCCGACGCATAATCCTGCGCCAGCAAGTTCGACACGGCGATGCGCAGCTGGTTTTTCGGATCGAACTTCCACACCCCATACACTTCCAGGTCGCGCCGCGGCGTGCTCCAGCTGCGCTGGTTTTCCGTGATGCGCACCGCACCGCCGTTCCGGTAGCTGAAGCTGGCGCCGGCCGACAAGGAACCGCCGGCGCTTTTATAGTCGATGCCGAGGTTGCCGCTGAACGGGGTTTGCTGGTCGAGCCGGTTGTCCGGCCCCGGCACCGCTTCGACCCGCGACCAGTTCCGGCTCAGGCTGGCGCGCAGATCGATGGCCGGCGCATGATGCATGACAGTGCGCAGCGGGAACTTGGCTTCCAGCTCGATGCTGCGGGTGGTCGCGCGGCCATCGTTGACCGGAGTCGAGACCCAGCGCTGATCCAGCAACAGCAAGCCTTGCCGGGTGTAGCCGTCGATGCGGCGCATCGATGCGCTGGCGCTCAGCAGAGCGCCTTCGGCCCAATAATGGTCGAACGACGCGTCCAGTCCCAGCGCCAGTTCCGGCTTCAGCTCCGGATTGCCCTGGCGGTCGGGATCGGTCTGGCTATTGTTGGTCGACGTGAAGCGGCGCGGGATCAGGTTGGACGCCGACGGCGCCTTGTAGGTGCGCGTCAGCGCGAAGCGCAGCTGATCGCCTTTACTATCCGGCAATTTCCACAAGGTTTGCAGCAACGGACTCCAGACGCTGCTGCGCTGGCTGACCGCCTCGAAAGTGTCGCCGGCGCTGCGCGTTTGCACCCCTTCCCAGCGCAAGCCTGCATACAGCGACCAGCGCTGGTTGATGGTCCATTCATCCTGGCCGTACACGGCCAGCCGGCTGATGGCCGCGTCAAAACCTTCGTCGCTGTTGACCGGATGGCTGCCCGGCAAATCGACGTCGCGCTGGCGCCGTTCATCGTCGCGCGTGCCATACGCGCCATCCCAGCCGGCCGACAGCGCATGGCCGTCGAACAGCGGCGTCGAATATTTCCCGGTCGAACTGACGCCACGGCCGCTGCCCACCGTCGCCACGCTGCTGTTGAGCAACAAACCTGCTCCCTGGCTGGCGCCGGTTTGCCGGTTGTCGCTGGTATTGCGGTCGCCATTGACACCCACCTTCAATTCCAGCTTGGCGCCGGCCGCCATCTTATGCACCCAGGTCAGGTCGCCGCGCCCAAACGCATTGTGCGACGTAAAATTATTGACGCTCACATCGTAGACCGGCCGCAGGCCCAGCACGGTGTCGGCTTCGCTCACGCTATCATTGCCGGATCGTCCGGCGTTGATGAAAAACTGCGCGGTCAGCGTATCGCCGCCCTTCAAGGTCCAGTTCAGGCGCGGCGCCAGGTTGACGCCTTCATAGCGGCCGGAGCTGTAGCCTTGATTGTAACGCAACAGATTCGGCGTCCCCAGTGCATCCAGGCCGTTTTCATCGTATGGTGCATCGTAGCGGTAATTGCCGTTGTAATAACTTCCCGACATCGAGTACGAGAAATCGCCGTGGCGATCCGAGAGTTGCAAGCTCAGCGATCCCGATGCGCCATTCCTGCCGTCGGCCACGCTGGCCTTGAGCTCGCGCTGGGCCGTCTTGACGGCTTTCTTGAGCACCACATTGATGGTGCCGGCGATCGACTGGGTGCTGAATTCGGCGCTGGCGGCGCGCAGGATTTCGATCCGTTCGATCACGTCGGGCGACAGCGAGTCGAGCGAAAAGCCGGCCGGCGCGCGTTCGCCGTTCAGCAGGATCTGGGTATAACCGCTGCCCAGGCCGCGCATGCGCACTTCGCCGCCGCTGCGCCCGGCCGCGCCGCTGACGGTAATGCCCGGCAAGCGCTTGAACACATCCATGATCGAGGTGTCGCCATACTTCTGGATCTCTTCGCTGTTGACCACGATCTTGCTGGCGGTATCGTCGCGGCGCGGATCATAGCTGGCCAGCGCACCCTTCACTTCAACCGACTGTACTGCCGGCTCGGGCGTTTTTTCGTGGGCCGACGGCTCCGCCTTGATTTCCTGATCCGCCGGCGCGGCAGGCCGGGCTTGCTGAACTTGCTGGGCTTGTGCTGGAGCGGTCAGCAAAACGGCGCCGGCCAACGTCAGCTGAAAAGGTAAATATCGATGATGCATGGTCAGGAACGGAGGCAGCACAGGGGCCAGAAAATGAAATGGTGCCGCAGTGTAAAGGATATGCATCGCAAAATTACAACAAATACGCTGTTTTTTTTGGCCGGCAAGCCGGATTCAAACGAATTCATGCATTAAAAACATCGACGTAACTATAATAAAAATGATCTTTTACAAAAAAGACATTGATTTTTATATGACAACTTTATCAGAGTTATCGATACCTATATAACGGGAGAGAATTTTGAAAAAAGCAATAGCCTTGAAAACCAGCGTCATCGCGGTCGCCTTGACCCTGGTTTCCTCGCAGGTGGTACTGGCGCAGGAAACGGACGACAGCAAGCCGATGCAAAAAGTGGTCATCACCGGTTCCAACATCAAGCAGATCGAAGCTGAAACAGCGGTGCCGATTCAGATCATCAAGCGCGATGAAATCCAGCGCCTCGGCGTCAATTCGGTCAAGGAAGTGCTGGACACGCTGACCTCGTCGACCAGCGGCAGCCTGTCCGACACCAACGGCAGCAACTCCTTCGCCGGCGGCGCCTCGTCGGTCAACTTGCGCAACCTCGGCAAACAATCGACGCTGGTGCTGCTCAATTCGCGCCGTGTCGCACCGTATGCGCTGGCCGACTACAATGAAGTATTCACCAACCTGGATTCGCTGCCGCTGGACGCGATCGACCGCATCGAAGTCTTGCGCAGCGGCGGCTCGGCGATCTATGGTTCCGATGCGGTGGCCGGCGTCATTAATATTATTACCCGCACTAACTACCAGGGCTTGCAGGCGCGCGCCAGCCGCGACCAGTCGCTCAAGCACTCCCCATTCCATACCAGCACCGCCAGCATCACCGGCGGCTTCGGCGACCTGGACAAGGATCGCTACAATGTGCTGGCCAACCTGGAAGTATTTCAACGTGGCAACGTCATGTGGCGCAGCGTGGTCGACGACATCAATCCCGATTACGGCAAGAAATTCAGCGCCGTGGCCGATAACAGCGGCCTGATGTTCGGCAAGCGCGGCTCGCCATCGACCTACAGCTATCCGGGCAACATCATCGGCCAGGGTCCGATCGCCGGCTGCCCGACGCTGAACGCCGGCGGCCTGTGCGTATTCGACCGCTACAGCCGCTTCGAGGCCATTCCGGAAGCCAAGCGGCTGAACTTCCTGTTGTCGGGCACCATAAATATCAGCGACAAGGTGCAATCCTTTTCAGAAGTGTTATTTTCGAATACCAAGACCGATTACACCAGCGGCTTCAGCATCTACGATTCGGAAGGCGCCGATGCGGTATGGGGCGATCCGCGCACCGGCCAGGCAAAAACCTACACGTCGCGTTACCTGCCCGCCAATCATCCGCTCAATCAGACCGGCGACGAAGCGCCGCTGCGCTACCGTTTCGCCGATTCGCCGGCCTACCGCAAATCGGACAGCACCCAGTACCGCGCGCTGACCGGCTTGCGCGGCACCTGGGATAAATACGACTGGGAAACGGCGATCGGCGTGATGGGCAGCAAGACCACCGACCGCAGCCGCGGCGCCATCAGCGACAGCGGTTTCAAGCAAGTGATCGGCAATTACGATCCATCGCAAGATGACCCGCTGTTTTTCAACCGCGACTACAAGATCGGCCAGAAAAACAGCGATGCGGTGCTGAACACCTTGTTCCCCGAAAACGGTTACGACGGCAAGATTACCCAGGTCTTCCTGGACGGCAAAATCAGCGGCGAGATCGCCAGTTATCAAGGCCGGCCGGTCTCGCTGGCGGTCGGCGGCGATATCCGCCACGAAAGTTTCAAGATCACGCCGACCGCCAACCTGCAAGCCGGCGACATCGTCAGCAATGGCGCATCGAGCGCCGATGCGTCGCGCAATACGGTGGCGCTGTTCAGCGAATTGAATTTCCCGCTGACCAGCAAGCTGGATCTGCAGGCAGCCGTGCGGGCCGATAAATATCCCGATTTCGCCGCGCATTTTTCACCGAAACTGGCGCTGCGCTACGAAGCCAGCAAGGAACTCTTGCTGCGCGCCACGCTGGAATCCGGTTTCCGCGCACCCAACCTGACCGAAAGCGCGCAATCGAGCAAGTTCGCCTTCGACAATGGCGTCGACGATCCGCGGCGCTGCCCGCAAGCCCAGGCGCTGGCCGATGCGCTGACCGCCGCCTCCAACGCGTTGCCGGCCAACGATCCGAACAAGCAATTATTGCTGGCCCGCGCAGACTCGGTGTATATCAACGAATGTTCGACCGGCGTCGCCAGCAGCGTGGTCAACAATCCGAACCTGAAACCGGAAACTTCGCGCAGCGCCACCGTCGGGTTGGTACTGGAACCGGTCAAGGGCTACAACCTGTCGCTCGACTACTGGTATATCGAGCGCCGCAATGAAATCGGCATCAAGTCGACCGCCGAGTTGCTGGCCGCTGAATCGTCGCTGGCGCCAGGCACCGTCAATCGCTTGCCATTGACACAAGACCGCACCTTTACGCCGGCCGAGCAAGCCCAGTACGGCGTCACGCAAGGCCCGCTGTCGTCGACCTTCGGCATGTTTGAAAACGTCTCGAAAACCAAGGTCAGCGGCATCGACGTGGGTGCGTCAGGCCGGGTGAACACCGGCCTGGGCCGCTTGACGCTGAGCGGCAACGCCACCTACCTGCTGGAATTGCGCAATTTCGCCAGCACGCTGGGCAGCGGCCAGTACGGCGACAACCTGGCCGGCCAGTATGCGACGCCCAAGACCGTGGCCAATATCGGCGCGTCGCTGCAATCGGGCAGTTATACCAATGGCTTGCGGCTGACTTACAGCAGCCCGACAAGCTTGCAGGGCGATTATTTCGATGATGGCTACAGCGTCGCCGGTTGCGTCGAAAACCGTGGCTGGACCCGCGCCGACTGCGACGTCGGCTCGACCATCCGCTTCGATTACAACTTCAGCTACACCGGCATCAAGAACCTGACGCTGTCGGCCTTTGTGCGCAATGTGCTGAACCGCCGGCCGCCGCTGGACTTGAAGGAGTTCGCTCGCGAAGGCAGCGGCATCATTCCGCAAAATACCGACGACGTGCGCGGCCGCAGCCTGCGCCTGACGGCGGAATACAAGTTCTTCTAAACGGTACGCGGCATCCGTGATGCAACGGCGGGCGCTGGCGTCCGCCGTTTTTTATCCCTTACACGCTGCGCCAGCGCCGCTATAATGCGTTTCCGTGTTTTTTGTCCATCTCCAGAGGCCCTTATCGTGTCCGACCGTCTAGCCGTGCTGCCGCAATACCTGCTCCCCAAAGGAGTCTTGACCAATTTCGCCGGGCGCGTCGCCGGCGCCAAGGGCGGCGCCATGACCACCAGGCTGATACGCTGGTTTGTCGGCCGCTACAACGTCAACATGGATGAGGCGCTCGATCCGGATATCGCCAATTACGCCAGCTTCAACGATTTTTTCACGCGCGCCTTGCGCCCGGATGCGCGCCCCTTGGCGCCAGCCGATTTCATTTGCCCGGTCGACGGCCGCATCAGCCAGTTCGGGGCCATTCAGGATGAGCAGATTTTCCAGGCCAAGGGCCATCACTTCAGCACCACCGCGCTGGTCGGCGGCGACCCTGAACTGGCCGCCAGGTTCCGCCACGGCAGCTTCGCCAACCTGTACCTGAGCCCGCGCGACTACCACCGCATCCACATGCCGTGCGATGGCCGCCTGAGACGCATGATTTATATTCCCGGCGAACTGTTTTCCGTCAATCCGACCACCGCGCGCGGCATCCCCGGCCTGTTTGCCCGCAACGAACGGGTGGTATGCGTGTTCGACACGGCCAACGGCCCGTTCGTCATGACGCTGGTCGGCGCCACCATCGTCGGCAGCATGGCGACGGTATGGCATGGCGTGGTCAATCCGCCCCGCTCGCCGGCAGTACGCAACTGGACCTATGACGACCAGCATATCGTGCTGAAAAAAGGCGACGAACTGGGCCGCTTCCTGCTCGGCTCGACCGTCGTCATGCTGTTTCCGAAAGACACGCTGGCCTTCAATCCAGCCTGGCAGCCGGCCGGTCCGGTGCGCCTCGGCGAAAGCATGGCCACGCTGAAATAAGCGGACACAAGCCGATGCCGGCAGTCAGCTACGCGTACTCCCCCGCCGGGTACATGTCAGCAAGCATGTCGAGAAAGGCGCGCGTCTTGGCCGGCATCAGGCGCCGGCCCGGAAACACCGCCCAGCCGCTGACCTGCGGAAAACTCCATTCCGGCAAGACCCGCACCAGCTCTCCTGTCGCCAGATAGGCGGTGGCGAGGCGCTCGGTGCTGGCCGCGATGCCGATACCGCTGCATGCCATGCGCACCAGCAAGTCCGGCGAATTGGCCAGCACCCGCGCCGGCAAGTCGCGCTCCCAGTGGGTCTTGCCGCGTATCAAAGTCCAATGTACCAGGCCATGCACCGAGCGCGGCAAACTCAGCAATTCGTGGCGGTATAAATCGTCGGGATGTTCGGGCAAGCCGCGCAGGCTGGTGTAGCATGGCGACGCAAACAGCGCCAGCTTGCTGAAGCCGATACGGCGCGCCGCCAGGCTGGCGTCGTCCGGCAAATCGCCCATGCGGATCGCCAGGTCGAAATTTTCCGCCACCAGATCGACCCGCCGCGGCGACAAATCCAGTTCCAGCGCAATATCGGGATAACGCGTGATGAAGGCCGTCAGCACCTGTCCCATCAGCGCATCGGCGAAATCGGCCGGCATCGAGATGCGCAACCTGCCGCTGGGCGCCAGTTGCCGGTGCTGCGCCAGCGCACCGGCCGCCTCGGTTTGTTCCAGCACCTTGCGCGCATGGTCGAGCAGGCTGGCCCCGAACTCGGTCAGCACCAGCTTGCGGGTGGTTCTTTGCAGCAAACGCTCGCCCAGTTTCGCTTCCAGCAGCGAGATGCGGCGCGACACCGTCGATTTCGGCAAATCGACGCGTTCGGCGGCGCGGCTGAAACTGCCGCTGTCGACGATGCGGGCAAACAACAGCAGGTCGCCAGGATCGATATCCATATGATTGTTCCATTAGCGGATTAATGTTATCCATTTTAACGGCTTCTGGATGATTTTTGGAACTGATAAAGTTCTTACATCGCAAGGGAGCCAGTTATTACCCCTTGCTCATCCTGGCTCACACTCACTGAAGGAGTACTATATGAACATCCTGCAAATCAATTCCAGCGCCCGCAGCACCGGTTCCGCCTCGACCCGCCTGGCCGACGCCCTGGTGGCGCGCATCAAAGTCACCGCCCCCGGCGCCAGCGTCGTGCGCCGCGACTTGGCCGCCGAACCGCATCCGGTACTCGACGAAGCGGCCCTGCAAGCGCTGTTCACCCCGGCCGAGCAGCGCACTGCCGAACAGGCGGCGCGGATCGCACTGGATGACGCACTGATCCAGCAAGTACAAGCGGCGGACGTGATCGTCATCGGCGCGCCGATGTACAATTTCGGCATCACCGTGCAATTGAAAAGCTGGTTCGACGCGATTGCCCGCGCCAGGGTCACCTTCCAATACACCGAGAACGGTCCGGTCGGCTTATTGACCGGCAAAAAAGTCTATGTCGGCCTGTCGCGCGGCGGCTTGCATCGCGACGGCGCCAGCGATAGCCAGGTGCCCTACTTGAATACCATGCTCGCCTTCCTCGGCTTGACGGACGTGCAATACGTATACTCGGAAGGCATGGGACTGGGTCCGGAAGCGGTCGCCAAGGCGCAAGCCCGGGCCGACGCCGAGATCAACGCGGTCCTGGTATAACTGACGAACAGAATGCGGCGCCGTCGCGGCGTCGCTGCATACAGGAGCACAGCATGGATAACACCACAGTAAAACACGGGCGCGGCGTCGAGCGCGTGATCGCCGGCCAGGCCGTGATGGATGGCGCGGGCGTCAAGATCAACCGCGTGCTGACCCAGTCGCTGCAGCGGCGCCTCGACCCGTTCCTGATGCTGGACAATTTTGCCAGCGACCAGCCGAACGACTATATCGCCGGTTTTCCGGACCATCCGCACCGCGGCTTCGAGACGGTTTCCTACATGATTTCCGGCCGCATGCGCCACAAGGATAGCGCCGGCAACGAAGGCTTGCTGAACAGCGGCGGCGTGCAATGGATGACCGCCGGCAGCGGCGTGATCCATTCCGAAATGCCGGAACAGGAACAAGGCGTGATGGAAGGTTTCCAGTTGTGGCTGAACCTGCCGGCGCGCGACAAGATGCGCAAGCCGTGGTACCGCGATTTCAGCAATGCCGAGATTCCGCGCTTCAGCACCGACGCCGGCGTAACGGTGCAAGTGATCGCCGGCAGCAGCCACGGCGTGGCCGGCGCGGTGCAGCGTGAAGTGACCGAACCGGTCTACCTCGATATCGACTTGCCGGCCGGCACAAGCTTCAGTCAGCAATTGCCGCCGGGCCACAACGCCTTCATCTACACCTTCCGCGGCGCCGTCAGCGTCGACGACAAGGCGGTGCCGGCGCTGCGCATGGCGATCCTGGCCAACACGCCGGGCAGCGACGGCGTCGAAATCCATGCGGCCGAAGCGAGCCGGGTGATCCTGGTCGCCGGCCAGCCGCTCAATGAACCGATCGCGCAATACGGTCCGTTCGTGATGAACACCCAGGCCGAGATTGTCGAAGCCGTGCAGGATTTCCGCGACGGCCGCTTCGGCGAACATGCGTGAGCGGCCTCAGTAAATACCTGGCAAACAAGTAGCGGGCGCCCGTGTTGATTCTTTCCGGATCAACACTAACCCGTCACTTGAATTACACTGGCGTTATTGTTCTCGATACCAAGCACAGCGCGCCATGCATGAACACCGCCACTCTTCCGCCCATTTGCACGCCCACGGCGCGGGCGACGCCAAGCACGAACACTTTTTCGAACAGCGCCGCCTGTCCATCCTGGCATGGGCGCTGGGACTGACCGTCAGCTTCGCGATCGTCGAGGTGGTGGCCGGTTTCATGTCCAATTCGCTGGCGCTGATATCCGACGCCGGCCACATGGTCACCGACGCCGCCGCGCTCGGCCTGGCGCTGCTGGCGCAATTCATCGCCAAGCGGCCGCCGTCGGCGCAACACTCGTTTGGTTTCGGCCGTTCGGAAGCGCTGGCCGCCTTCGTCAACGGCCTGGTGATGCTGGCGGTGGTGGCCTGGATCATCTTCGAGGCGATACCACGCTTTTCCACGCCGGAAACCGTACATGGTTCGATGGTCTTCATCGTCGCCAGCATCGGCCTGCTGATCAACCTGGTGGTCGCCTGGGTCTTGTCGAAGGACCAGAACAGCTTGAACACCCGCGCCGCGCTGGTGCATGTGATGGGCGACTTGCTGGGATCAATCGCCGCCATCGTCGCCGGCGCCGTGATCTACCTGACCGGCTGGATGCGGATCGATCCGCTGCTGTCGATCCTGGTGTCGCTGCTGATTTTAAAGTCGACCTGCGGCGTGCTGCGCGAGTCGTATCATTTCTTGATGGAAGGCGTACCGCACGGTATCGATTACCTGGCGGTCGGCGCCGATCTGGCGCACATCGACGGCGTATTGTCGGTGCATGACCTGCACGTCTGGGATATGTCGCCCGGCCAGCCGGCGCTGATCGGCCATGTCGAAATCCGCGAATTGCAGGAATGGCCGCAAGTATTGCGCGAGATCAAGGCCATGCTGCTGGCCAAGCACGGCATCGACCACATCACCTTGCAGGCCGAAGCGGCCGGCATGGCCGGTTTGCATCGGCATGACGGGACCCACGGGACGCTGGCTTGATCGGCGATCAGCCAAGCAGTCTTAATTACGCCGCGCTTCCAGCACGCCGCTGACATCCTTGATCACCGTCAGCGCTTTTTGCAGTTGCGCGGTGGCGCTGATTTCGGCGGTAAACGTCATCCGCGCCTGCCCTTTGGCGCTTTGCGTGTTGACGCCGATCACATTGATTTTCTCGCGCGAGAAAATCTCGGAAATGTCGCGCAACAAGCCCTGGCGGTCGCCGGCCAGGATGAAGATGTCGACCGGATACACCGTGTCGCGGCCTTCGCTGCCCCACTCGGTAACAATCACCCGTTCCGGCGCCTTGGCGCGCATTTCCTCGAAGTTCTTGCAGGTTGAGCGGTGGATCGACACGCCCTTGCCGCGCGTGACGAAACCGACGATGCTGTCCGGCGGCGCCGGCTTGCAGCATTTCGCCAGCACCGTCATCAAGCCTTCGGTGCCGACCACCAGCACGCCGGACTTGGCGCCCTGCTCGACGCTGGAGGCGCGGCTCTTGCCGACCAGTACCGCGTCTTCCTGCACCGGCGCTTCGCCATTGTCGTGCAACGCTTGTTCGACGTGGCGCAGGCTGAATTCATCCTTGCCGACCGACAAGAACAATTCATCGACCTTGGCAAAGCCCAGCTTTTGCGCCAGCGCTTCCAGGTTGACTGCGGTCTTGCCTTCGCGCTGCAGCGATTTTTCGACCATGGCCCGGCCATGCGACAGGGTTTCCTGCATGTCGATCGCATGGAACCAGGCGCGCACCTTGGAACGGGTGCGGGTGCTGACGGTGTAGCCGGCGCTGAGCCAGTCGCGCGACGGCCCGGCCGTGCCCGGCGCGCCCTTGGCGGTGATGATTTCGCAGGTCTGGCCGTTTTTCAGCTGGGTATTGAGCGGCACCATGATGCCGTCGACGCGCGCGCCGCGGCAGCGGTGGCCGACATCGCTGTGCAAGTGGTAGGCAAAATCGATCGGCGTCGCGCCGACCGGCAATTCCAGCACCCGCGCCTGCGGCGTCAGTACGAAGATGCGGTCGTCCAGCGTGGCCGATTTCAGTTTTTCGACCCAGACACGCTGGATTTCCTCTTGTCCGACCACCGCGTCGGCGACTTCGGTCTTCCACGCCAGCAACTGGCGCAGCCAGGCGATCTTTTCATCGTACTTTTGGCCGGCGAAGTTGGAACCGCCCTCTTCCTTGTAGCGCCAGTGCGCCGCGACGCCGTATTCGGCGAAGCTGTGCATTTCATTGGTGCGGATTTGCACTTCCAGCGGCCGGCCGTCGTCGGCCGTGACCACCGTGTGCAGCGACTGATAACCGTTCGGTTTCGGCCGCGAAATGTAATCGTCGAATTCTTTTGGGATCGGGGTCCAGATATTGTGCACCACGCCCAGCACGGTGTAGCACGTCTTGACGTCGGCAACGATGACACGGAACGCGCGCACGTCGTACAGCGCGGTGAAATCGAGTTCCTTGCCGCGCATCTTGTTCCAGATGCTATAGATATGCTTGGGCCGGCCGAACACTTCGGCCTGGATGCCGGCCGACGCCAGTTCGGTTTGCAGCCGCAGGATCGCCGACGACACGAAACCTTCGCGCATCATGCGTTTTTCTTCCAGCATCTTGGCGATGCGCTTGTAGGCTTCCGGCTCGATGAAGCGGAACGACAGGTCTTCCAGTTCCCACTTCAATTGCCAGATGCCGAGCCGGTTGGCCAGCGGCGCATACAAGTCCAGCGTTTCCCTGCCGTAATCGCGGGTCATGTCGTTAAACAATTTCAATTCCGCGAAGTAACGCAAGGTGGTCACGCACGACGCCAGGCGCACCAGCACCACGCGCATGTCGGTGGCCATCGCCAGCAACATCTTGCGCAAGGTTTCTACCTGGGCCACGGCTTGCTGCGCCGCATTCTTGCCGCGCCCCGCCGCCGGCGCCCCCTGCTGCTGGCCCTGGTTGGTCAGCGCGCGCAAGCGGATCAACTGGCGCACGCCGGTGGCCAGGTCGCACACCTGCTTGCCGAAGCGGGGCTCGATATCGGCCGCCTGCTCCGGCTCCATCAGCGTCAGTTCGAACATCAGGCCGGCGATACGGGTTTCCGCATCGCTGCGCAAGAACGCCAGGGTATTGGCCACGCCGATCGAAAAATCGAGCGCCGAGCGGCCGGCGAAGGTCAGCTTGTCGCCGTAGGCAAGCGTGGCGTACTCCAGCGCGGCCAGCACGCGCACGCTGTCGGCCTCGCTCAAGCCCTGTACCAGTTGTTCCGACGTCGCGCTATTGGGGGCCGAGATAGAAACCATGGGATAACCTTAACACTAACGTTCGGCTGCGATAATGACGATTTCAACCAGGCAAGCCGGATTGGCCAGCCTGGCCTCGACCGTGGCGCGTGGCGGCGTGTGGCCGGAAGCAACCCAGTCATCCCATACTTCATTCATGCCGGCAAAATCCTGCATGTCGGCGAGATAGATCTGGCAAGACAGGATGCAGCTTTTGTCGCTGCCCGATTCCGCCAGCAGGCGGTCGACATGGCCCAGCACTTCGCGGGTCTGGCCGACGATGTCCTGGCTCGTATCTTCGGCGATCTGGCCCGCCAGATAGATGGTGCTGTTGTGGATTGCCACTTCGGACAAGCGTTTACCTACGTGCAGTCGTTTAATTTCCATACTAGTTCTCAGTCCTTCGTTTCAAAATCGGTATTGCGTATTGTTTACTGCCCCAGCTTACTGCCCCAGCAAAAACTTCCTGGCGATCGCGATCTGCTCGTCATGAATAAACGTCGGCGCATGGCCCACCCCGGCGATTTCCACCAGCTCCGCTTGCGGCCCGCGCGACAGCATGATGTCGGCGGTAGCGCGCGACAGCAAGTCGGACTCGGCACCGCGCACCAGCAGCGTCGGGCATGTCACGGCGTCGTAGGCGGCCCACAGCATCGCTTCGTCGGTCGCCGCCGATTCCGGCGTGGCCGAACGGAACGGCAGGGCCAGTCCCATATCGTAGTGGCGTACCCACTGGCCATCCTTGTCCTGGCGCAACACATCGCTGGCCAGCTTGTGCCATTCCTCGTCGCTGTGCGGACCGAAGGTCAAGGATACATCGCGCACGAATTTGGCGCCGGCCTCGAAGCTCGGGAAACGCAGATCCTGGCCGATATAGTCGCCGATGCGCCGCAGCGCTTCCGGCGCCAGCGTCGGGCCGATATCGTTCAAGATCAGTTTGCTGACCGGGCTGTCCGGCAGCGACGCCAGGCCGAGGCCGATCAAGCCGCCCATCGACGTGCCGAACCAGTCTACCGTTTGCCGCTCGCCGTTGGCCAGCACGCGCGCCAGCAGCGTCACCATGTCGCTGACATATTGCGGGATGCGGTAAAACTGCGGATTGCGCAGCCAGCCGGAACGGCCGCGGCCCACCACGTCGGGGCAGATCACGCGGTAATCGCCAGCCAGCGCGCGCGCCATGCTGTCGAAATCATCGCCGACCCGCGTCACGCCGTGCGCGCATACCAGCACATTCGGATTGTCGGCATCGCCCCACTCTTTATATGCCATGCGATGCAGGCCAGCGGGGGAAATACATTGCACAGACTTTACTTTTGCTTCGATCATGCCGTTTCCTTGTGGATGGTGACTGACGACGTATTGCTGCGATCCGATAGATTACTTATGGCGCGCGGATGCCATTTTACCGGGACAAACGAAGTGTAGCGCAGGCAGCGGTGCAGCACCAACCCGATATCGGCGTTGCCACGGCACCCCGAACATGAACAAATTGCAATCGGGTCTTGGTAAATAAACTTCTATTACAGGCAACTTCTGATATAAATCAAGCATGATGCTTTAATTTCCTGTAAAAATCATAAGTTTCCTTAAGAAATTTGCGGTTATCCACAATTGAGCCGCCCCATCATTGGGAAGATGATGGCGGCATCAACCCGCTAGAGGAGACCTCGTGAAAAAGCCATTCTATAAAATCCTGTATGTACAGGTGCTGTTCGCCATCGTGGCCGGCGTATTGCTCGGGGTGTTTTACCCTGGCAATGCCGTCGACATGAAACCACTGGGCGACGGCTTCATTAACTTAATCAAGATGATCATTGCACCGGTCATCTTCTGTACCGTCGTGTCCGGTATCGCCGGCATGCAGGACGTCAAGAAAATCGGCCGCGTCGGCGGCAAGGCCCTGTTGTACTTCGAAATCGTGTCGACGTTTGCGCTGGCCATCGGCTTGCTGGTCGCTAACATCCTGAAACCGGGCGCCGGCTTCAATGCCGACCCGGCGACGCTGGATGTCAAATCGATCGCCCAGTACACCCACGGCACGCATTTGACCACCACCGATTTCATCATGAACATCATCCCGAAAACTTTCGTGGATGCGTTCGCCAAGGGCGATATCCTGCAAGTGCTGCTGGTCGCCATCCTGTTCGGCTTCTCGCTGTCGCTGCTGGGCGAGCGCGGCCGTCCGGTCACCAAGCTGATCGACGACCTGTCGCATGCGATTTTCGGCATGGTCAACATCATCATGAAAGCGGCGCCGGTCGGCGCATTCGGCGCGATGGCTTTCACCATCGGCAAATACGGCATCGCTTCGCTGTTGCCGCTGGCTAAACTGATGGGTTCGTTCTACCTGACCTGCTTCCTGTTCGTCTTCATCGTGCTCGGCAGCATCGCCCGCATGACCGGTTTCTCGATCGGCCGCTTCTTGCTGTATATCAAGGAAGAATTGCTGATCGTACTGGGCACCAGTTCGTCGGAAAGCGCGCTGCCTGCGCTGATGAAAAAACTGGAACGCCTGGGTTGCTCGAAACCTGTAGTGGGCCTGGTGGTTCCTACCGGCTACTCCTTCAACCTGGACGGCACCAACATCTACATGACCATGGCCGCATTGTTCGTTGCTCAAGCAACCAATACCGACCTGACCCTGTGGCAAGAACTGACCATCCTGGGCGTGGCGATGCTGACCTCCAAGGGCGCGTCCGGCATCACCGGCGCCGGTTTCATCACCCTGGCGGCAACGCTGGCCGTGGTACCGACCATTCCAGTGGCCGGCATGGCGCTGATCCTGGGCATCGACCGTTTCATGAGCGAATGCCGCGCACTGACCAACTTCGTCGGCAATGGCGTCGCGACCATCGTCGTGTCGAACTGGGAAAAAGAACTCGATGTCGAGCACCTGCGCAAAGAATTGGCCAACCCGACTTTCGGCGAGCAGGAAATTGCCGCGGCAAGCCCGGTAGCGCCGGCAGTGCATGGCTAACAAATCCTATTTGTCAGACAAAAACGACAATCAGTTTTACCGGTAGTTTCAAGGCCCCAGGCAGCAATGTCCGGGGCCTTTTTTATGCTTGTTCGAAATCGATGCAAGGGCCCGCAATATGCGACATGCAATGTTTACAGGCCAGCTTCCCGAGCGGCAATCCGATAGCGTTTCGGCGCGTTGCCGGTGATGCGCTTGAAGGCGTTGCTGAACGCGCTTTCGGAAGTGTAGCCGAGCGAGCGTGCCAGCACCGCGACTGGCATGTTTTCTTCGCGCAAGGCGCGCTCGGCCAGGCGCATGCGCCATTCAGTCAGGTAAGTCAGCGGCGCCAGGCCGGCCACGGTCTTGAAATGCAAGGCGAAGGTAGTGCGCGACATCGCCGACGCCTTGGCCAACTCTTCCAGCTGCCAGGCACGGCCCGGATCGCCATGCAGCAAGCGCAGCGCCGGCGCCAGCCGCTTGTCGCTGACGGCGCGCAGCCAGCCGGCGGTCAACGGACCGGACGTGGCAAGATGGGCGCGCAGCACCTGGATCAGCATCAGTTGCGCCAGTTGCGACGACGCCAGGCCGGCGCCGGGCAATTCGCCACTGCTTTCGCGCACCAATTGCCCGAGTATCCATTGCAAGGCAGAAGCTTGCGGCGCAGCGGCCCGCACATGTATCCACGGCGGCAACACGTCGGCCAGCAACGCGCCATTCACCGGATCCAGCTGAACATGGCCGCCCATCTGGCTGAAGTCGGCGCCATCGCCGATTTGCGCGGTATTGTTGACGATGCAGGACGCCAGGCGCATGACATCCATCGGCACTGCATCCAGGTCGCCGGCCAGCGTGAAGGCGCGCCGCGCCGCGATCAGCAGCACATCGCCGGTCTCGGCCCGCAGCGGTATTTCGCCGTCCAGCCAGGCCCAGCAACTTCCTTTGACGATCACGCAAAACTTGATCTTGTCCGGCGGCGGAAAACGCAGCGCCCACGAACCGCCGGCGCAAAAGCCGCCCGACACGACGGTTTCAGCGCTGACTAATTTGAGGATATCGGAAAAGGGGTCGGCGATCATTTCGGGACTATGGCGCAATTAATACGGATTGTAAAGTATTCGCCGTGCGGGCAAACAGGATTACACTTGTTGCCATCATTACTTAGAGCCTATCCCAGTAGATGAATACGCCCTGTTCTGGCGCTCCTCAGGAACGGGGACTGCGTTGATCGTCGTCGCGTGGCCCGCCACGCGTCCTCCTCACGCCTGGTCCGCGCTCCCGATGCGCGGCCAGAACAAGACGCTCACTACTGGGATAGGCTCTTAGTCTTTGTGTACGTCAAAGGAAAACTCATGAATATCATCCTGACCGGCGCCACCGGATTTGCCGGTGGCGAAGTATTAAGCGCATTGCTGGCCGATCCAGCCGTCCATCAAGTCACCGCGCTGGTGCGGCGCGGGCTGGGCGTCGCGCATCCAAAATTGAAGGAAGTCATCGTCAACGATTTTCTCGATTACTCGGCGCTGACCTCCAGCCTGCAAGCCGATGCGTGCATCTGGTGCCTGGGCGTGTCGCAAACCGAAGTCAGCAAGGAGGACTACATCAAGATCACCTTCGACTATGCGCTGGCCGCCGCGCGGGCGATGCTGGCGATCAATCCACAGCTGCGCTTTTGCTTCGTCAGCGGGCGCTCTTCCGACCAGGATGAAAAAAGCCTGACATTGCAAGGCAATATCAAGGGCCGCACCGAAAAACACCTGTCGGCGCTCAGCCCGAATGTCTTCATTTTCCGCCCCGCCTTCATCAAGCCTGCGAGGCCAGGCACGGCACGGCCCTGGATACCGAAGCTGTTCGAACCGGTCGCCTGGGTGGTGGACCACTTTACCGACGGTTTCAGCGTCGATACCGGCGCGCTGGCGCGCTGCCTGATCGGGGTCGCCAAAAACGGCGGCGGCCAGCGGATCTATGACAACGCGGCGATACGCCAGTACCGATAAGAAGATCGGTTCAGCAAAAATCCGTACTCAGACGACAGTAATGCGAATTTTCAAGCATGCCTCGTACCGATCGGGCCACCTACAATAGGGGCTGACATTGCCACAAGAGAGACCTCATGCCCCCATTACAACAAGCCATCGGCTCCGGTTTTAGCGCCGCGTCCACCGCGGACGACGTCATCGGCGGCATCAACCTGGCCGGCAAGACCGCCATCGTCACCGGCGCCTATTCCGGCCTCGGCCGGGAAACCGCGCGCGTGCTCAGCGCGGCCGGCGCCAGTGTCATCGCGCCGGCCCGCGATCCGGCCCGCGCCGCCCAAACGCTGGCGGGCCTGGCCGGTATCGAGATCGCGGCCATGGATTTGCTGGACCCGGCCTCGATCGACGCCTTCGCCGCCCGCTTCATCGATTCCGGCCAGCCGCTGCACATGCTGGTCAACAGTGCCGGCATCATGGCTTGCCCGCTGACGCGCGATGCGCGCGGCTACGAAGCGCAATTCGCCACCAATCACCTGGGACATTTCCAGCTGGTGGCGCGGCTGTGGCCGGCGCTGCGCCAGGCCCGGGGCGCGCGGGTGGTGTCGGTATCGTCGTGGGGCCACCGCTATTCGCCGGTGGTGTTCGACGATCCCCACTTCGAGCGCCGCGCTTACGAGCGCTGGGCCGCCTATGGACAATCGAAAACCGCCAACATCCTGTTCGCACTGGAACTGGACCAGCGCGGCAAGGCGCACGGCGTACGGGCCTTTTCCTTGCATCCGGGCAGCATCGTCGGCACCGGCCTGGAAAAACATTTGACGCAGGAAGAGTTGCGCATGGCCGGCGTCATCGACCTGCAAGGCCATCCCATCCTCGACGCTGCGCGCAACCTGAAAACCGTGCAACAAGGCGCATCGACCAGCGTCTGGTGCGCAACCAGCCCGCAACTCGACGGCCTGGGCGGCCTGTATTGCGAAAATACCGAGGTCGGCAGCATCATCTCGGCGCAGGACGCACGCCAGCCGTATACCGGCAATGGCCCGCGCAAGACCGGCGTCCTGCCGCATGCGCTCGATCCGCAGGCCGCCGCCCGGCTGTGGCAACTGAGCGTGGCACTGACCGGTGTGGATCTCGAGGAATAAGGGAATCATCAACCAATCGTAAATGATCCATCAAATAGATTGGCGATGATCAACCTGAAGAGAATGATTATAGTGTTTATCACGATCCATCGTGCCTGTGCTGCCACATCATCGGCAGCGCAGCATGACATTTACTCTTCCTCTTTTTGATTGGAGATTGCCATGTTCCCATCCGCCACTTTCGTTTCCAGCAACACGCCACGCCTGCTTGGCGTGTTACGCATCATCGTCGGTTTCCTGTATTTGCAGCACGGCATGGCGAAACTGTTCCATGTGCCCTACCAGGCCATGTTCGACGGCTTGCCATTGTTTTCACTGATGGGTGCGGCGGGCCTGCTGGAACTGGCCGGCGGCACATTGTTGCTGATCGGCTTGTTTGTGCGTCCGGTGGCGTTCCTGCTGTCCGGCCAGATGGCGGTGGCCTACTTCATGGTGCACGCGCCGCAAGCGTTCTTGCCGATGCTCAACGGCGGCGAACTGGCCGTGGTGTATTGCTTTACTTTCCTGTATTTCGCGCTGGCCGGCGCCGGAGCGTTCAGTATCGATGGGCTGCGCGGCAAGGCGTAAGAGCCTATCCCAGTAGTGAGCGTCTTGTTCTGGCCGCGCATCAGCAGCGCGGACCAGGCGTGAGGAGGAAGCGTGGCGCGCCACGCGACGACGATCAACGCAGTCCCCGCTGCTGAGGGGCGCCAGAAGAGGGCGTATTCATCTACTGGGATAGGCTCTAAGTAGCAGCGACGTGGGTCGATCCGACCCACGTCAAGCGTTTACACGCCGCTGACGTCCAGTTCCGCGCCAGTGGCTTGCTGCACTTGCTCCCTGGTCACGCCAGGCGCCAGTTCCACCAGCTTCAAGCCCTGGTCGGTGACCTCGATCACGCCCAGGTCGCTGATGATCACGTCCACCACGCCGACGCCAGTCAGCGGCAAGTCGCACTTTTTCAGCAATTTGTGCGACGTCGTGCCGTCTTTCGCGGTGGCGACGTGTTCCATCAGCACCACTACCCGCTTGACGCCGGCCACCAGGTCCATCGCGCCGCCCATGCCCTTGACCATCTTGCCTGGAATCATCCAGTTGGCCAGGTCGCCTTTTTCCGACACTTGCATCGCGCCGAGGATGGCCAGGTTGATCTTGCCGCCCCGAATCATGCCGAAAGAATCGGCCGAACTGAAATAGGACGCGCCCGGCAAGGCCGTCACGGTTTGCTTGCCGGCGTTGATCACGTCGGCGTCCACTTCCGTATCGGTCGGGAATGGGCCGATGCCCAGCAAGCCGTTTTCGGATTGCAGGAAAACCTCGATGTTTTCCGGTACATAATTCGCCACCAGCGTCGGCAAGCCGATCCCCAGGTTCACATAAAAGCCGTCTTGCAGCTCTTTTGCCGCGCGCGCGGCCATTTCATCACGTGTCCATGCCATCATAATCTCCGTATTCTTTTATCTGAATCAGTCGGCGCGCACCGTGCGCTGCTCGATGCGTTTTTCCGGGCTGGCGTTGACCACGATGCGGTGCACGAAAATGCTCGGGGTGTGCACGTCGTCCGGATCGATCTCACCGATGTCGACCAGCTTTTCCACTTCGACGATGGTAATCTTGCCTGCCATCGCCACGTTGGGATTGAAATTGCGCGCGGTCTTGCGATAAACCAAGTTACCGGCGCGGTCGGCCATGTAGGCTTTCACCAGCGACACATCGGATACCAGGCTGCGTTCCATCACATATTGTTCGCCGTCGAATTCGCGCACTTCCTTGCCGTCCGCGACAATCGTGCCGACGCCGGTCCTGGTGAAGAAAGCCGGGATGCCGGCGCCGCCGGCGCGCAGCTTTTCCGCCAGCGTGCCTTGCGGCGTGAATTCCAGTTCCAGTTCGCCGGCCAGGTACTGGCGCGCGAATTCCTTGTTTTCACCCACGTAGGAGGCGATCATTTTCTTGATCTGGCGCGTGGTCAGCAGTTGACCCAGGCCAAAACCGTCGACGCCGGCATTATTGGAAATCGCGGTCAGATTGGTCACGCCGGAATCGCGCAGGGCGGCGATCAGGGCTTCCGGTATGCCGCACAGGCCGAAGCCGCCGACGGCAATGGTTTGACCGTCTTTGACGATGCCGGCCAACGCCGAAGCGGCGTCAGGATAAACTTTATTCATACGTGTCCCTTCTTGTTTTGTTAAGCTGTGTCGCGTGGCGCATGGATGCGCCCGGCAAGTCAGCATAAAATACGGCAAGCGAAAGTACAATACCGTAGAACTACCTGTGCCGCCGCAGGAAGTTCCCCACGAACCACGCCGATCAACTCTTTTTATAACAGATAAAAATCGCCCCGCATGAATCTGCCGCAAGCCATCGATTACGAGAGCATTTTTCTGCACGCACCGGTCGGCATGTGCATCTCGGAAAACCGCATCATCCATGGCTGCAATGAAGCGCTGGCGGCGATGTTCGGTTATGCGCGCGGCGACCTGGTCGGCCTGTCGTTCCAGATACTGTACCCTACGCTGGACGAATTCCTGCGCACGGGCGACCGCATCATTCCGATCATGAATGCCAAGGGACGTTATTCGGACGAACGCATCATGCGCCGTTCCAATGGGGAATTATTCTGGTGCCATGTCACCGGCCACGCGATGAAGCCGCAAGCGCCGCTCGGGCCGGGCATCTGGACCTTCGAGGACGTCAGCGAAAAACGCCCGGTGACGGCGGAATTGACGCCGCGCGAACGCGAAATCGCCGCGCTGTTAGTGGAGGGCAAGACCAGCAAGCTGATCGCGCGCCAGATCGACCTCAGTCCGCGCACCGTCGAAATGCACCGCGCCAAGCTGATGCGCAAGTTCGCGGCGGCGACCTCGTCGGAACTGGTGCATAAATTGGTGGGATTGCAGTTGCCGCGCTGAGTCGAACCGCCAATCCCGCCAAGCGGCCGCTGCTGAACGTTGTGTCAGACGCTCTTGTTGACTTCTTTTTGACCTGCATCAAAAAGAAGTCATGCCCCCATCGGCTGAAATGATGGCGCCGTTGATGAAGTGCGAATCTTCGCCAGCCAGCAGCAACAGCAGGCCATCCAGGTCTTCCGGCTTGCCGGGACGTTTATTGGGCAGCATTTCGATCAATTTCTTGCCTTGTTCGGTGGCGAAATAATCTTCATTGATTTCGGTCGAAATATAACCCGGGCAAATCGCATTGGTATTGATGCCGTACTTGCCCCACTCCACCGCCATGGCGCGGGTCATGTGCACGATGCCGGCCTTGCTCATGCAATACACGCCGATTTGCGGCATCACATGCAAGCCGGCCATCGATGCGATGTTGATGATGCGGTGCTGCTTTTTCGGGTCGCCCTTGGCGCGCGCAATCATGCGCTTGGCGGTTTGCTGGGCGACGAAGAACGATCCGCGCAAATTGGTGTCCATCACGAAGGAGTAGTCTTCCGGCGTGACGTCGACCAGGCGCTGGGTAGTCGAGACGCCTGAATTGTTGACCAGGATATCGATCGGTCCCGCTTCCGTTTCGGCATGCGCGATGGCCGACTTGATGCTGGCGTAATCGGTGACGTCGAGCGCCACCACGTGCGCGGCGCCGCCATCGGCTTCGATTTCGGCGCGCAACTCCTTCAGCCGCTCGGTACGGCGCGACGCCAGCACCACTTGCGCGCCGGCCTGGGCCAGCACTTTGGCGAAACGGGCGCCGAGTCCGCTGGACGCGCCGGTGATCAGGGCGATCTTGCCCTCAAAGTTGACTTCTATGCCCACGAGCTACTCCCTGTATTTGTTTTTGATAAGTTACTGCGCAGCACGCGGCACGATGGCAAGCCGCCGTTATTCGCCGCGCGCGAAAGTAGTCGCCATGATTACACAAATTATCAGGATTAGATTGCAGCGTCTAATAATGTCACGCAAAATGGCGCGAAAGTTGCAATTCGCGCCAAAAACAAGCACACTCGTGCTTAAATTTCCCCATTCACCATAATTCGAATCCGAGACCATGACACAGCCCACTAATATTGTTGAACAATACGGCCCGCGCGACACGATGGAGTATGACGTCGTCATCGTCGGCGGCGGCCCCGCTGGCTTGTCTGCGGCAATCAAACTGAAACAGCTGGCCGCCGACAAGGGCCAGGAAGTGTCCGTCTGCGTACTGGAAAAAGGCGGCGAACTGGGCGCCCACATCCTGTCCGGCGCCATCATGGACCCGAAGGCGCTGACCGAACTGATCCCCAACTGGAAAGAACTGGGCGCACCGCTGAACACCGAAGTGAGCGAAGACCGCATCCTGTTCCTGACCGAAACCAAGGCCCTCAAGACGCCGAACTTCGCGGTGCCGGCCTGTTTTGAAAACCATGGCAATTACATCGTGTCGCTGGGCAATGTCGTGCGCTGGCTGGGCCAGCAAGCCGAGGCGCTGGGCGTCGAAATCTTCCCGGGCTTCCCGGCCGCGGAAATCCTGTACCACGAGAATGGCTCGGTCAAGGGCGTGGCAACCGGCAATATGGGCGTCAAGCGCGATGGCCAGCCTGGTGCGGATTTCCAGCTGGGCATGGAATTGCACGCCAAGTACACCCTGTTCGCCGAAGGCGCGCGCGGCCACCTCGGCAAGCAATTAATGGCCAAGTACGACTTGAACAAGGGTAAGGACCCGCAATCGTACGGCATCGGCATCAAGGAATTGTGGGAAATCGACCCGGCCCGGCACCAGCCGGGCCTGGTGATCCACTCGACCGGCTGGCCGCTGGATGCGAAAACCTATGGCGGATCGTTCCTGTACCACATGGAAAACAACCAGGTGATGGTCGGCTACGTGGTCGGCTTGAATTATGAAAACCCATATCTGTCGCCGTACGAAGAATTCCAGCGCTATAAAACCCATCCGGCGATCCGCACTTTCTTCGAAGGCGGCAAGCGGATTTCGTATGGCGCGCGGGCGATCACCGCCGGCGGCCTGCAATCGTTGCCGAAACTGGTATTCCCGGGCGGCGCGCTGATCGGCTGCGACGCCGGCTTCCTGAACATGAGCCGCATCAAGGGCAGCCACGCGGCGATCAAGTCCGGCATGCTGGCGGCGCAAGCGGCCTTCGACGCGCTCGGCGAACAGCGCCAGCACGACGAGTTGAGCGCCTATCCGACGGCGTTCGCAGCGTCCTGGCTGCACGAGGAATTGCATGTCGCGCGCAACGTCAAGCCATGGCTGTCGAAAGGCTTGTACCTGGGCAGCCTGATGACCGGCATCGACCAGATCGTGTTCCGCGGCAAGGCGCCCTGGACCTTGCACCACAGCCACGGCGACCATGAATGCCTGAAGCCGGCCGCGCAATCGACGCCGATCGTGTATCCGAAACCGGATGGCAAGCTGACTTTCGACAAGATGTCGTCGGTGTTCATCTCCAACACCAACCACGCCGAAGACCAGCCTATCCACCTGACCCTGAAAAACGCCAGCGTGCCGGTCGACGTCAACCTGTCGACCTATGCCGGCCCGGAAGCGCGTTACTGTCCGGCCGGGGTGTATGAATTCATCAAGGCCGACGACGGTGCCGACCGCCTGCAAATCAATGCGCAAAACTGCGTGCACTGTAAAACCTGCGATATCAAGGATCCGACCCAGAATATCGTCTGGGTCACGCCGGAAGGCGGCGGCGGACCGAACTATCCGAATATGTAAGCGGTTTTAAGGCAACACAAAAGTAACGCCAAAGTGACACCAGGCAGCGGCGCGGCGCCTTCGGGACCGCGCCGCTGTCATTTGCCCGGCAAGGACAAGGCCTGGGCAAGCGCGCTGGCGCAACAATTATTTGTCGCGTCACAAGCATTCAAAAGAATTGCTGTCGGAAAGTTTCTATTATTCAAGTCCAACAGTTACAATTCCTGTTGGCAAACATTTCCATGCATTTATTCCATGAGCGCTACCGTCTCCCCAGCCTTGCCCCTCGATGCAGCATTAGAACAGGCGATCGCCGAACATCAGGCCGGCCGCTATCAGCAAGCCGAGGAACTGTATCTGGGCATCCTGGAGGCGCAGCCGTTTCACGCAATTGCCAACCACAACCTGGGTTTGCTGGCCGGCCAGCTTGGCCAATACCAAGCCGGCCTGCCCTATCTGCACAAGGCGCTGTCGGTCAATCCCGACGAGGGCCAGTTCTGGCTGTCCTACGCCACGGGTTTGCTGAAAGCCGGCCAGCCGGCCGAGGCGCTCGACATCGTCAGCACCGCGATCGCGCGCGGGCTCGACAATCCGGCCTCGCAAGCGTTGCGGCTGGAAGCGCAGCAGGCGGCCGATGCCGCGGCCGATGCGCCCAGCCAGCAAGACATCGATGAAATCGTCGGCCTGTACCATGCCGGCCAGTATCCACAAATGGAAAACGCCACGCGCCGCCTGCTGGAAGCCTATCCGGAATCGGCGTTTGGCTGGAGCGTGCTGGGGACTGCCTTGCAAGTGCAAGGCAAGGATGCGCTGCAAGCATTGCAAAAGACGGTAGCGCTGGCGCCGCATGACGCCGAAGCGCACGGCAACCTGGGCAACGCCTGGCAAGCCGCCGGCCAGTTCGACGCGGCGATCGACTGTTATTTGCGGGCGCTGGAAATCCAGCCCGATTTTGCCGAAGCGCACAGCAACCTGGGCGGCGCGCTGCTGGCGCAAGGCCGTTTGCAGGACGCCGCCGAAAGCTACCGGCGCGCGTTGCAGGTCCGGCCGGATTATGCGCTGGCCCATTTCAACCTGGGTAATACACTGAAGGAACTGCAACAATTCGACGCCGCTGCCGGCAGCTACCGCAGCGCGCTGCTGCTGTTGCCCGACGATGCGGAAATTCATTGCAACCTGGGCAATACACTGCAAGCGATGCAAGATTACCCGGCGGCCCTCGACAGCTACCGCCGCGCGCTGGAACTCGATCCGGCCTATGTGGCGGCGCACAGCAATAGCGGCGCCGCGTTGCACCAGCTAAAACGCCACGCCGAGGCCGAGGCCAGCTATCGCCACGCCTTGCGCCTGGCGCCGCGCGACGCCAACGCCAACAATGGATTGGGACAATGCCTGCAAGCGCTGGACCGCTTCGACGACGCCGTGCAAGCCTACCGCAGCGCCATCGTATGGCAATCGCAGCATGTCGCGGCGCGCAGCAATCTGGGGCAAGTGCTGTACCTGCTGGAGCGCAAAGAGGAAGCGATCGCCAGCTATCGCGAAGTGCTGCGCTTGCAACCCGACAGCGCCGATGCCCACAGCCAGCTGGCGCTGGCGCTGGCCGGCAACGAGCAGCCGGAACTGGCGCATCCGCTCTATCTGCGCGCGGTCGAACTGGCGCCGGACTCGGCCAAGGCGCTGGTCAACCTGGGCGACTTCCTGAAAACCTCGCAACGCTACGATGAAGCGATCGCGTCATACCGGCGCGCGCTGCTGATCGATGCGGCCGATGCGGCCGTGCATCACAGTATCGGCCTGGCCTTGCAAGCAGACAATCAGTTCGACGCGGCCATCGCCGCCTACACGCAGGCGCTGGAGATCGATCCCGGACTGGCGATTGCCCATAGCAATATCGGTTCGGCACAACAAGCGCAAAAGCTGCTGGAAGCGGCCCGTCTGAGCTATATGCGGGCGCTGGAGCTGGAAGCGCGCTTCCCCGCCGCGCATTTCAATCTCGGCACCTGCCTGTCGGAACTCGGCCAGCCGGAAGCGGCCATCGACAGCTACTTGCGGGCGCTGGACATCGAACCGGCCTACCGCGAAGCGCATGTCAATCTGGGCGCCGTACTGAGCAATATGGGACGGATCGATGACGCGATCCAGCGCTGCCGCCTGGCGCTGGACATCAATCCCGGCTGGGAAGACGTGCACAGCAACCTGCTGTTCTTGCTGGCCCATAGCGCCGGACAGGAACCGGCGGCGCTGTTCGCCGAACACCGGCGGTATGCGGAGCGCTTCGAAACGCCGCACATCGCCAGCTGGCCCGCGCACCCGAATCCGCGCGACCCGCAGCGCCAGCTGCGCATCGGCTTTATCTCGGCCGACTTCAACAACCATGCGGTGGCCCACTTCATCACGCCGGTACTCGACAACCTGGTCAAATCGCCGGACCTGAGCCTGTACGCCTACTATAACAACCAGCGCAACGACCATATCACGGCGCGGCTGCGCGAACTGATGCCGCAGTGGCGTCAGATCGACAAGCTGTCGAACCAGCAGGCGGCGCGGCAAATCAGCGACGACGGCATCGATATCCTGATCGACCTGTCCGGCCACACCGGTGGCAACCGCATGACGCTGCTGGCGCGCAAGCCGGCGCCGCTGCAAGCGAGCTGGATCGGCTATCCGCTGACGACCGGCTTGCAGGCAGTCGACTATTACCTGACCGACCGGCACTTTTCCCCGCCCGGCCTGCTGGACGAGCAGTTCAGCGAAAAACTGCTGAGTTTGCCAGCCTGCGCGCCATTCCTGCCGTCGCATGAAGCACCGACGATGAGCCCGGCGCCGGCGCTCCAGAATGGCTATCTGACGTTCGGCAGCTTCAACCGGGCCAATAAGCTGAGCCGCGCCGTCATCGCACGCTGGTCGACATTGCTGCGCGCGGTGCCGGATGCGCGCATGTTCCTGGCCGCCATGCCGTCCGAGCGCATCAGCGACACGCTGCGCGGCTGGTTTGCCGAGGAAGGCGTGGCCGCCGAGCGGCTCACTTTCCAGTTGCGCACCGATAACCGCACCTACCTGGAATTGCACCGCCATGTCGATGTCTGCCTCGACACTTTCCCGTACACCGGCGGCACCACCAGTTTCCATGCCTTGTGGATGGGCGTGCCGACGCTGACCGTGGCCGGTCCGACGTTGCCGAGCCGGGCTGGCGCGTCGATCCTCGAACACACCGGACTGGAAGCATTCGCGGCCCGGGATGAAGACGATTTTGTGCGCAAGGGAAAGTTTGTGGCTGACAATATCATGTTCCTCGCGACATTGCGTTTGACCATGCGGCAACGCCTGGAAGCATCCGCGATGGGCCAGCCGGCGCTGATCGCCGCCGGCCTGGAAAGCGGCTTGCGCAGCATGTGGCAACGCTGGTGCGCCGGCTTGCCGGCGGCGCCGTTCGAAGCGCTGGCCGGCCAGGAAACAGCATGAGCCCGACCAAGCCCACCTACGTCACCCAGCCGCTGCTGCCCGACTTGCAGGATTTCATCCCCTATCTGGAAACGATTTGGGAAAACAAGATCCTGACCAATGGCGGCCCGTTCCACCAGCAGCTGGAGCAGGCGCTGTGCGCATACCTGGGCGTCAAGCATATCTGCCTGTTCAGCAACGGCACGCTGGCGCTGATGACGGCGCTGCAAGCGCTGCGCATCAACGGCGAAGTGATCACCACGCCGTACTCGTTTGTCGCGACCGCCCATTCGCTGCTGTGGAATAACATCAAGCCGGTCTTCGCCGATATCGATCCGCACACGCTGAACCTGGACCCGGCCCGCATCGAGGCCGCCATCACGCCGCACACCACGGCGATCATGCCGGTGCATTGTTATGGCCAGCCCTGCGATGTCGAAGCGATCGAAAAAATCGCCGACAACTATGGCTTGAAAGTGATCTATGACGCGGCGCATGCGTTCGGCGTGCGCCACCAGGGCGGCAGCGTGCTCAATTACGGCGACTTGTCGGTGCTCAGCTTTCATGCCACCAAGATTTTCAATACCTTCGAAGGCGGCGCCATCATTTGTCCCGACGCCAAGACCAAGCAGCGCATCGACCATTTGAAGAATTTCGGCTTTGTCGATGAAGTGACGGTGGTGGCGGCCGGCATCAACGGCAAGATGAGCGAAATCAACGCCGCGTTCGGCTTGCTGCAATTAAAAGGCATCGATGCGGCACGCCAGCGGCGCAGCGCCATCGATGCGCGCTACCGGCAGCAGCTGGCGCTCGTGCCGGGCATCGATTGCCTGCGCCCGGCCAGCGAGGAACAAGCCAACCACGCCTATTTCCCTATCCTGGTGCGGCCCGGCTACGGCATCAGCCGCGATGCGCTGTACCAGCATTTGCGCGAGCACAATATTTATGCGCGGCGCTATTTCTATCCGCTCATCAGCGATTTCCCGATGTACCGCGGCATGCCGTCGGCGGCGCATGACAACCTGCCGGTGGCGCGGCTGGCGGCGCAGCAAGTGATTTGCCTGCCGATCTATCCGGCGCTGGAATTCGACAAGGTCGACCAGATCGCCGCCCTGATCGCCGCCGCGCCACCGGCGCTCACTCCCGCCAGCCTGGCGGCGGCCGCGGTCTGACACTGTCTTGATACCCGTTTTTGATACCGATCACCATGCAAATTACGACAGAAAACGATTACACAGGCGTCGCCGCCAATCATCCGCTGGCCGGACAATTCACCATCATGATGTACGCGGGCGGCGAACACAGCGCCATTCCGCACAACTTCTTCCGTGACTGGCTCGACCAGGAAGCGCGCCACGGCACCTTCCACATCGGCCGCTGTTCCGGGTTCGGGGTCGGTTCGCTGGCCAAGTACGATGCCGGCAAACAGAACTTGCAGGTCGGCAGTTTTGTGTCGGGTGGCTTGCGGCTGCGTTTTTTACTCAACGGACAACATGAAACACACACCATCTCGACCTGCATGTTCAGCGTGCACGGTATCGGCCTGGAAAACGTGGCGCCGCCGCAATACGGCGACTCCATCATCAAGAACGATGTGTGGATCGGCGATGAAGTGATGATGCTGGGCGGCGGCATCATTGAAAACGGCTGCATCATCGGCGCCCGCTCGCTGCTGCCGCCGAATTTCCGCTCTGAACCTTATGGCATCTATGCCGGCTCGCCGGCGCGCCTGATACGCTACCGTTTTTCGGAAAAGGTGCGCGCCGCGCTGCTGGAACTGGCGTGGTGGGAAATGCCGGTGGGCTGGATACGCGAAAACAATATCTTCTTTTTGGAAGACATGAGCAACGACGAAGACCGCGCGCTGATGATTATCGACATACTGCGCGCCAGCCGCCAAAAATGGCAGGCGGAACATCCGCCGGCCGCCTGACACCACACCACCGCCCTGCCCGATGCCAACCTACGCCCACCTCAGCGCCATTGCCTGCCACTTGCCCAGCGCCACGCTGGACAACCATCAGCTGGCGCGCGCCTTCAGCGACTGGAGCGCGCAGAAAATCGCCGACAAGACCGGCATCGTGCAGCGCCATATCGCGGCGGCCGATGAAACCGCCGCCGACCTGGCCTGTCACGCGGCGCACAAACTGTTCGATGCCGGCCAGGCGCGGCGCGGCGACATCGATTTCCTGATCCTGTGCACCCAGACGCCCGACTACCTGCTGCCGACCAGCGCCTGCATCCTGCAGCACCGGCTCGGCTTGCCGACTTCCTGCGGCGCGCTGGACATCAATCTCGGCTGTTCAGGCTATGTGTACGGGCTGGCGATGGCCAAGGGCCTGATCGAGGCCGGCATCCGCAGGAATGTGCTGCTGCTGACCGCCGACACCTATAGCAAATTGATCAACCCGCTGGACCGCAGCGTGCGCACGCTGTTCGGCGACGGCGCCGCCGCCACGCTGGTGTCGGCCGCGGCCGCACCGGACCCCCATGGATCGGCCGCGCTGGGGCCGTTCGTGCTGGGCAGCGACGGTTCCGGCGCGAACCACCTGATGGTGCCGGCCGGCGGCATGCGCACCGCGCGCAGTGCCGCCACCGCGGTCGACAGCATCGATGCGTCCGGCAACCTGCGCAGCCTGAACGATTTATTCATGGACGGCGCCGAAATCATGCAATTCACATTGTCGTCGGTACCCCGGGTGATGCGCGAATTGCTGGAAACGTCGGGCAAGACGCTGGACGATATCGACCATGTGATTTTTCACCAGGCCAACCAGTTCATGCTGGAAGCCTTGCGCAAGAAACTCAAGATTCCGGCGGAAAAATTCATCGTCGAACTCGACACGGTCGGCAACACGGTGTCGTCGACGATACCGATCGCGATTGACCGCGCGCGCGACAAGGGCCGCATCCGGCCGGGCGACACGGCGCTGCTGCTCGGTTTCGGCGTCGGCTACTCGTGGGGCGGCACGCTGGCCACACTGTTTTAAGCGCGTCCGACAAAACGCCCAGGGCGGCGTGGCATTGTCTTGCCGTAGTTTCCTACTGTCTGCGACAATGCGCCTTGTCCTGAACGTTTTGTCAGATGCCATATATCATTTGATTGCATCGCTATCTTCAACCAAGGAACCATCATGCAAGAATTTTTCGACGGCCTGGCCGAGATCCTGGAAATCGACGTGGCGCAAGTGGCGCCGGCCCTGAAACTGGCCGATTACGCCTGGGATTCGCTGGCCATCATTTCCACCATCGCGCTGGCAGACGACGTATTCGATCAAATGCTCGACGGCAAAGCGCTGGCCGCTTGCCAGAGCGTGGCCGATATCGTCGCGCTGATCGAGCCGGTCAAGCAGGCTTGAACATGGCCGGTGCGCGCCTGGCATCCGGCTTGCCATTCAAAATCGCCAACCTGGCCGTGCGCGGACTGGTGTGCGCGCTGCCGCGCACAGAAATCGACAATGCCAGCTTGCACGACAAATTCGGCGCCGACGGCGTGGCCGATGTGTGCAAGATGATCGGCGTCGACACCCGGCGCCGCGCCGTGCCGGAGCAAACCAGCGCCGACCTGTGCCAGGCGGCGGCGCAAGACTTGCTCGAGGGATTGAAATGGACGGCGGACAGCGTCGACGCGCTGATCTTCATCTCGCAAACCCCCGACTACACGCTGCCGGCCACCGCCTGCGCGCTGCACGGCCGCCTCGGGCTGGATCCGGCCTGCGCCGCGTTCGACGTCAACCTCGGCTGTTCAGGTTACGCCTACGGCTTGTGGCTGGCCGCCAGGCTGCTCGACGGCCTGGCGGTGCGCCGCGTGCTGCTGCTGGTCGGCGACACCATCAGCAAGACCGTCGATCCGGACGACCGCGCCACCGCGCTGCTGTTCGGCGACGCCGGTTCGGCCACCGCGCTGGAATTCGACGACAACGCGGCGCCGGCCCACTTTATCCTCGGCACCGACGGCAGCGGCGAACGCCACCTGATGATGCCGGCCAGCGGCTACCGCCGCTACCTCGGCGACGATGCCCGCCTGGCGCAGCGCGATCCGGCCTGCCTGTACATGGATGGCGGCGAAATCTTCAACTTCACGCTGAAAAGCATACCGCCGCTGGTGCAGGACTTGCTGGCGCTGGCCGAACGGCCGCGCGAACAGGTCGATGCGTTCCTGTTTCACCAGGCCAATACTTTCATGCTGAAGCACATCATCAAGAAAGCAAAAATAGCGCCGGAGCGCGCACCGCTGAACATGGCGCGTTTCGGCAATACCTCGAGCGCCTCGATTCCGCTGCTGATCGCCGACCAGTTGCAGCATGGCGCGGCGCACGGCATGACGCTCGCCATGTTCGGCTTCGGCGTCGGTTATTCGTGGGCCGCCGCGCTGCTCGAACTGCCGCCGCTGGCCGTCAACCGCATCATCGAACTGTAGGAAACCACCATGACCGCCATTTTCAATCCGACCATGCTGCAGGGGCAACGCATCCTGGTGACCGGCGCCTCGTCCGGCATCGGCCGGACCAGCGCGCTGCTGCTGGCGCAATGCGGCGCGCAACTGGCGATCACCGGACGCGACCCGCAGCGGCTGGAACAGACGCTGCGGCAACTGGACGGCAGTGGCCATAGCGCCCAGGCTTTCGAACTCGACGGCAGCGACCGGGTCGCCGATTTCCTCAAGGCATGGGCGCAAGACGCGCCGTTTTCCGGCCTGTTCCATGCGGCCGGGATTGAGATGGTGCGTCCCGTCAAATTGTCGAAGGCGGAACAGGTCGAGCAGGTATTTTCGTCGAGCATCAACAGCGCCCTGGCGCTGGCGCGCGGCGCCGCCTTGCGCGGCGTGATGCACGATGGCGCGGCGCTGTTGTTCATGTCGTCGGTGGCGGCCCGGAGCGGCCAGGCCGGCATGAGCGTCTATGCGGCGGCCAAGGCCGCGATCGACGGCATGGTGCGCGCGCTGGCGGTGGAACTGGGACCGCGCGGCATGCGCGTCAACAGCATCGCGGCCGGCGCGGTCGACAGCGAAATGCACCAGCGGCTCGCCCACAGCATGCCGGAAGCGGCGCTGCAGGCGTACCAGGAACGCCATCCGCTCGGCTTCGGCAGCCCCGCCGATATCGCGCAGGTGGCCGCCTTCCTGCTGTCGCCGGCGGCGCGCTGGGTCAGCGGCGCCACCTGGGCCGTCGACGGCGGCTACCTGGCGCGCTGACAGCGGCCGATTTTATTCTACGGAACAGCATGAAAAACATCATTATCGTCGGCGCCGGCCGCTTTGCCCGTGAATTGATTTGCTGGCTGGAACACCTCATCGATCAAGACCGGAATGGCGCGCCGCTGCGCATCAAGGGCTTGCTCGACGATACGCTGGCCGCGGCGCCCGCGCTCGATGCCGACTACCCGTATCCGCTGCTGGGCAGCATTGCCGATTACCGGCCGGGGCCGGACGAGCAATTGCTGCTGGCCATCGGTGCGCCGCAGCACAAGCTGCGCATCGCGCGCGAACTGCAGGCGCGCGGCGCGCATTTTTACACGCTGGTGCATCCCAGCGCCATCGTCGCGCGCACCGCCCGCATCGGCCAGGGAGCGGTGATTTGTCCGTTCGCGCTGCTGTCGGCCAACATCACCCTTGCCGATTTTGTCACCATCAACAGCTATTCCAGCATCGGCCATGACGCCGTGGTCGGCGCCGGCAGCACGCTCAGCTCGCATGTCGACATCACCGGCGCGGCCCGCATCGGCGAGCAAGTCTTCATCGGTTCCGGCGCGTCGGTACTGCCGCGAGTGGCGGTCGGCGATGGCGCCACCGTCGGCGCCGGCGCGGTGGTGATGCGCCGCGTCGCGCCCGGCACGACCGTGTATGCCTTGCCTGCAAAGAAATTATGACGCGGACCGCCACCCTGCACGACCAGTAAGTGGTGCCGTTCAATAAAAGTGCAACCGAAAGCGCACACGAAATTTATTTTTAAAATATTTCTATAAAGCACTTAATAACCTGGATCGGGTGGTCGTCTTGTACATGGGAGAGCGCATAGCATTGTCGCTCGGAACCTTATTCATCCAACTGGAGTTACCCCATGCTGAGCCTTTTAACTAATAACGCTGCGCTGTCCGCACAAAATTCGATCTCCCAAACCCAGGACGCACTGTCGGCCTCGATGACACGCCTGAGCACCGGTAAACGTATCCGCTCGGCAATGGACGATGCTGCCGGCCTGCAAATCGCGACCCGTCTGCAAGCACAAACCAGCGGCATGAACAAGGCGATGACCAACACCCAGAACAGCACCTCGTTGCTGCAAACGGCGATGGGCACGTTCAGCGAAGTCACCAAAATGCTGATCCGCATGAAGGATCTGGCCACCAGCGCAGCCGATGCCTCGTCCAGCGCCGACGACAAAACAGCCAACCAGGCCGAATTCGATGCACTGGGCAAAGAGCTGTTCAACATCATGAAAAACACCACCTTCGGCGGCAGCAAGCTGCTGGGTGACGGTACCGGCGCCGCTGCAGGCACGCTGTCGACCTCGATGACTTTCCAGATCGGCGCCAGCGCCAGCGAAACCATGAACGTCGATCTGTCGGGCGGCATGTCGACCCTGAACGCGGCACTGTTCAGCGCCAGCTCGAACTTCTCGAGCGGCAACGCCGTCGGTACCGAACTGACCGCCAACGCCAACGCGACCATCACCGCGCTGACCAAAGCCATCAGCGATGTCAGCACCGTCAACTCGGCACTGGGCGCGGCCACCAGCCGTCTGGACCACATCAACAACAACTTGTCCAACATCGCCGTCAACACCAAGGCAGCGACCGGCCGTATCATGGACACCGACTACGCGACCGAAAGCTCGAACATGACTTCCAGCCAAATGTTGCTGCAAGCTGGTAACGCGATGCTGAAACAAAGTAACAACATCTCGCAAATGGTTATGTCCTTGTTGCAATAATGGCTCAGCCACGCTAACCTGGCGACAGCCGGGAACAGCAGAGCCAACCGCTTGTGCGGTTGGCTTTTTTTTAGCCTTTTTCATTCCGGGTCGCAAGACCGAGAACAACACCGATGGCGATAGACCGCATCCCTGCCAGCATGCCGGCGCCGCTGATTACCCAGCGCCCCGATGTCAGCAATGCCCTGCCCCTGCCCGGCGTGGTGCCGCCGCCGGTACCGCTCGGTCCCTACCTGACGCCATCGCCGGACGCCGGCACCGGCCCCGCGCAATTGTCGCAACAGGCGCTCGACAGCCTGGCGGCCAGCGTCAAGCCGGATCCGGGCGCCACCGCGCGCGACAGCAGCGCGATGCAGGCCAATCAAGTATTCTTTACCCGGCAACTGGTGTGGCGCCCGCCCGACGCGGCCCAGCTGGGCGCGTCATGGCGCGTGATGGTCAAGACCTATGGCGAACAATACGCCGCGCTGCAAGAACAGGCGCGCGGCCAGCATGTGCCGGGCAATCTGTTCATGGCCGACCAGCAGCCGGCGCTGCTGCGCGAAGGCCCGCGCCCGCCATTGATCATGGATGCCGAGGCGTGGCGCTTCGCCGTCTACGGCTGGGCCGGCCAGCGCCTGATGCTGCGCGTGCTGGCCAGCGACGCCGACCAGCACGCGGCGCCGAAACGGCGCCACGGCAAGGTCGCGCTGCGCCTGGAACTGGTGCTCGAAGGCCTGGGACGGGTGCTGATCCAGATGGAGCCGGTGGCCGACGGTGTGCTGCTGGAATTGGCGGCCAGCGCCGATGGCGCGCTGCGCCACCTGCGGCTGGTGTTGCCGGACATCGCCGCCGCGGTGCAGCGGGCCGGCTTGCGCATCGTGCGCTGCCGCCTGAACCGCGAATTGCACGCCAGCCGGGTGCATAATAACTTCCCGATGCAGGCGGCGGCCGCCGCGCTGTCGCCGCCGCTGTTCCGCGCGATGGCCGAAGTGGCGCTGCTGCTGTCGCGCCCGGCCGAAGACGAGCCGTTCGAACCTGCCACCCGGGCGGCCGCCACGGCAGCGCCCATCGGCGCGCCCGAACCCGAGCCCGTCTCGAAGGAAGTGGCGGCGCCGATGTGGTATCAAGACGAGACGGATGGCCAGGTGGAACAAGTGTTCGCGCTGCCGGCGCCGGCCGAACTGCTGCCGCCGATTGACGATATTGACGAGCAGGACTGAGAACCTGTGCGGCCAGTCCGCGCGCCGCCTGGCCGGCACTGGCGGCGCGGCAGCCCGGTCGAGGCGTCCTTGGAGCCTATCCCAGTAGATGAATACGCCCTCTTCTGGCGCTCCTCAGGAACGGGGACTGCGTTGATCGTCGTCGCGTGGCCCGCCACGCGTCCTCCTCACGCCTGGTCCGCGCTGCCGATGCGCGGCCAGAACAAGACGCTCACTACTGGGATAGGCTCTTAGCCGACGGTGCCGATAATGCTCACTTCGCGGTTTTCCGGGATTTCATTGTAGGACAGCACATGCAGTCCCGGCGCAAACAGGCGCGCGTAACGCGCCAGCAGCGGCCGGATCTGCGGCAATACCAGCAGCAGCGACGGCGTGCCCTGCTGTTTCATCTGCTCGCGCGCGACCGGCATGTTGACTTGCAGTTGCGACAGCAAGTGCGGGTCGATCGGATAATTGTCGAGCGTAATCTTGCCGCTCTGGCGGGCCTGGTTCAGCGAACCGAGCAGCATGTTTTCCAGTTCGCCGCCCAAATTAAACGCCTGCAATTCCATCTTTTGACCGAACAGGCCGGTGACGATCTGGCGCCGCAGCGTGCAACGCACTTCGGCGGCCAGCAAGATCGGATCCTTGGTGGTTTCCGCGCTGTCGAGCAAGGTGGTGGCGATCGGCACGATATCTTTCAGCGACACATTCTCCGTCAACAAGATACGGAATACCCGCAGCAACTGGGTGTGGGTCAGCGCCTTGTCCAGCGCCGCCGCCAGTTTCGGCGACAATTCGGTCAGCCGTTCCATCATCGCCGATACATCCTCATGGGTGAACAATTCCGGCAGATATTCGCGCACGATTTTCGACACATGGGTGGCGATCACGCTCGATATTTCAATCACCTGGTAACCGAGGCCCAGCGCATGGGCTTTTTCGGACGGCGGTATCCACGTCACCGGCATGCCGTAGGCCGCCTCGACGCCAGGCACGCCATCGAGCTGGCCGTAGACGCTCGGCGACGGAATCGCCATCAGGTGATCGGCCATCACATCGGCCTGCGCCACCACGCTGCCGGACAGCACGATCGCATATTGCGACGGCTTCAGCGCCAGGTCGTCGCGCACGCCGATCTGCGGCAGCAGCAAGCCCATCGCCTCGGACAGGCTCTGGCGCACGCCCCTGATGCGCTTGTTCAACGGCTCGCCCTGGGTCTTGTCGATCATGCCGACCAGCTTATAACCGAGCATCACCATCAGGGGATGCACCGCCGGCAATTGCTGCCATTCCAGTTCGGCCGGCCGGTCGTCGCGCAAGGCCGCCTCGATCGCCGCCATGCCGCTGGCGTCGGGCGCCTTGACCCGCTGGCTCAGCCGCCAGGCGACAAAACCCAGCACCGCCGCAAAGGTCATGAACATCAGCCACGGCATGCCCGGGATCAGCGCCAGCGCCACCATCATGCCGGCCGCGCTGAAGATCACCGTCGGCGAGGTCAACACCTGGCCCGCCACCTGCTGCTCGAAATCGCCGGAATCGCTGATGCGGGTCACCAGGATCGCCGCCGCCGCCGACAGCAGCAGCGCCGGGATTTGCGCCACTAGGCCATCGCCGATGGTCAGCAACGCATATTGACGGAACGCGTCGCCGAACGACAGGTCGTGCATCAGCGAACCGATCGCCACGCCGCCCACCATATTGATGATCAGGATCAGGATGCTGGCGATCGCGTCGCCGCGCACGAATTTCGAGGCGCCGTCCATCGCGCCATAAAAATCCGCTTCGGCGGCCACGTCCTTGCGCCGCATCTGGGCTTTTTCCTGGTTGATCAAGCCGGCGTTCAAATCGGCGTCGATGGCCATCTGCTTGCCCGGCAACGCATCGAGCGTAAACCGCGCCGACACTTCCGAAATCCGTTCCGAACCCTTGGTCACCACCACGAAGTTAATGATCATCAAGATCACGAACACCACGATACCGACCACGAAGTTACCGCCGATCACCACATTACCGAACGCCTCGATGACTTTACCGGCCGCGTCGGCGCCGCTATGGCCGTGCAGCAGCACCACCCGGGTCGACGCCACGTTCAATGTCAGCCTGAGCATGGTGGTGGCCAGGATCACCGTCGGGAAGACCGAGAAATCCAGCGGCCGCCTGGCCGACACGCTGACCAGGATCACGATCAGCGCCAGCACGATATTGAAGGTGAACAGGATATCGAGCAGCACCGGCGGCAGCGGCAAGATGATCATCGCCAGTATCACCAGCAGGAACAGCGGCGTGGCGAACTTGTGGCGGCGCATTTCAGCAACCACGCGGTTCAGGAAATTCATGAAGGTACGACCTCGCTCAGATGAGATGGCACGACCACCTCGGTGGGAAATGGGGGCTGGACGGCGCGCCGCCCAGTACGGAAAGCCTGCAATTGCAGCACATAATTCAACACTTGCGACACCGCCTGGTACAGCTGCACCGGAATTTGCTGCTGCACCTGGCTGGTGTTATAGATGGCGCGCGCCAGCGGCGCCATTTCCAGCGTCTCGATCTTGTGTTCGCGCGCCACCTGGCGGATGTACAGCGCCATTTCATCGACGCCCTTGGCGACCACGAACGGCGCCGCAGCGCGGTCCTGGTCGTATTTCAGCGCGACCGCATAATGTTCCGGGTTGACGATCACCACGTCGGCGGTCGGCACCGTCTTGCGCACGCTGCGCCGGCCGATCTGCTGCTGCAACTGGCGGATGCGCTGACGTACTTCGGGACGCCCTTCGCTGCTCTTGTGCTCTTCCTTGACGTCCTGCTTGCTCATGCGCTGATTGCGCGCGAAAAAGAAGGCCTGGGCCGGCACGTCGATCACCGCGAACAGCACGAACACCGAAATCAGCGCCATCAGGCCGTCGACCATCATGCCGGAACCCTGCAGCAGCGCCTGCTCCAGCGGACGCTGCTGCAAATCGACGTACTGCGACAGGCTGGAACGGCTGACATGCACCAGCACCATGCCCAGCACCACCGCCTTGGCGACCGAAATCGCAAAATCGAACGCGTGCTTGGGCGTGAACAACCGGCCCAGGTTGGCGGCCGGGCTGAGCCGGCTCAGCTTCGGCATCCAGTTCTTGGTGCTGACCACCCAGCCGCCCGGCAGCAGCGAGCCGAGCACGACGAACAGCGGCACCACGAACAGCGGCAGTATCATCTTGATCAGCAAGCCCACCGCCGTCGTGAAAGCCATCGACATGGCGTTGTCCAGCGCGCCCTCGCTAGCGAGCGGCATGAAGGACATCGCGAACAGGCTGCGCAGGGTGTCCAGGTAGCCAGGCAACAGATAAATGAACAGCTTCATGCTGATCAGGATGCCGAGCGCGGTCGACAGGTCGCGCGAACGCACCACCTGCCCTTCTTCGCGCGCCTTCTTGAGTTTCTGGGCGCTGGCCTTTTCTGTCTTGTCGCCATTGCTGCCTTCAGCCATGGGCCACCCGCATCTGTTGTTGCAGCATGTCCAGCACGCGGTTGGTCATGGCGATGTAATGGGCCGGCACGAAGCGCGCGATCTGGGTCAGCATCAGCAAGCCGAAGATGGTGATCATCGAAAAACCCAGCGAAAACAGGTTCAGCGACGGCGCCACCCGGTTCAGGAAACCGAACCCCAGCTGCACCACCATGGTCGACAGCACGATCGGCAAGGCCAGCAGCATGGCGGCGGCGAAGATCCACGCCACGTTGAACGCCACCGTCTGCAGCAGCAGCGGGCCGTAGCCCTGGCCCACCGGCCAGGCCTTGAAACTGGCGCCGAGCACGCCGGCCAGCACCAGGTGGCCGTCGATGGCGAAAAACACCATCATGCACATAATGCTGAGCAAGCCCGAAATCACGTCCGACGAGGTGCCGTTCAACGGATCGTTCATCACCGCCATCGAAAAACCGACCTGGCTCGACACCAGGTAGCCCAGCACGGAAATAGCCGACGTGCTGAAATGGAAGGCCAGTCCCAGCACGTAGCCGATCACCACCTGTTCCAGCGTGGCCACCACCGCGTGCAGCGAGAATGGATCGATGCGGGTCAGCATGCGGCTGTCGCCGGTGGCTTGCATCACCGGCAGCATCAGCACCGCCAGCACCAGCGACAGCAGGATGCGCACCGGCGCCGGCACCAGCGCGTCGCCGACCGCCGGGGCCGCGCTGAGCATCGCCAGGATGCGGCAAAACGGCCACCACACGGCCATCAGGAACGGCAGCGTCTGGGTAAATAACTGTTCCATGGAGACGGCGCGCTAACCGACCAGGCTGGCCGCGCGCTGGAAAACGGACACGCAATAATCCATCAGGTAGCCGGCCATCCAGCGCCCGCTCAGGATCACCGCCAGCAGCGTGACCAGCAGGCGCGGCAGGAAACTCAGGGTTTGTTCGTTGATCTGGGTGGCCGCCTGCACCAGCGCCACCAGCAAGCCGGTCAGCAAGCCCGGCACGACCACGATCACCACCAGCAGCATCACGATATGCAGCGCTTCAATCACCAGGTCGACCGCGACTTCAGGGGTAAACATGGTCAGTACGCCTGTATGCTGGTGACCAGGGTATTGACGGTCAGCGTCCAGCCGTCGACCAGCACGAACAGCAGCAGCTTGAACGGCAGCGAAATCACCAGCGGCGACAACATCATCATGCCCATCGCCATCAGCACCGACGCCACCACCAGGTCGATGATCAGGAACGGGATGAACAGCATGCAGCCGATCTGGAACGCGGTCTTCAATTCGGACAGCACGAAGGCCGCCAGCTTGACGGTGAAGGAATGGTCTTGCGGCTTGAGCGTGGCCGGCTCGCCGGCCAGGTGCGCAATCTGGGCCAGCGCCGGCTTGCTGGTTTGCGCCAGCATGAAGCGCGACAGCGGCGCCTCGGCGATTGCCAGCGCCTGCTGCATGCCGATCTGGTCCTTGTCATACGGGACAAACGCATCTTTCCAGATCTGCTCGCCGACCGGCCGCATCACCAGCAGCGTCAGGATCAGCGCGATGCCGGTGACGATACGGTTCGGCAGTCCCTGCTGCAGGCCGAGCGCCTGGCGCAGCAGCGACAGCACGATCACGAAGCGGGTAAAGCTGGTCATCATCATGACCATCACCGGCAGCAAGCCGAGCAAGGTCATGACCACCAGGATCTGGGTCTTGACGGTCAGGTCGGTCTTGGCGCCAGGCACCACGCCCGCCAGCAAATCGACCGCGTCGGCCGGTGCGCAGCACAGCAGCAGCACGGGCACGGCCAGCGCCGCCGCGAGCGCGCCGCGGCGCCGGGTCAAACCGGGTACCGCCAGCTTCATGCTGTCATCATATCGAGATTCAAGCCATCCAGGTCGATCACTTTCAGGCCGTAATTCTCGCCCGCCACCACCACTTCGGCGCGGCCGATCGGCGTGCCGTTGACCTTGATCACCAGCGGCTCGCCGGCCAGCATGTCGAGTTCGATGACGCTGTCGGGACCGATCGCCATCAATTCTTGCAGCGAAATGCGGGCCGAGCCGACTTCCAGCGTCAGCGTGACGGGAATCTTGCGCATCATTTGCGGAATGTCGCGCCGCGGACGCGCCGGGCTGACGTCGCTGATCCCATCGCCGAGATTGTCGATGATCATGTCGTCGCCGATATCGTCCAGCATGGTGTCTTCGTTTACGTTCATATTCATATTATTCGACGTCTTCAAATGAGGTTAGACAGAGCTTGCCCTTGTGTTCCGATACCGCCGCCGTAAACAGGCGCGAATCGGCCAGCAGCACATCGGTGCGGCTCAGGCTGATCGGGATGACGTCGCCCACCCGCAAGTCGAACAGGCTGCCGAGCTGCACTTCCTTGCTGACCAGCCGGCCTTCCAGCGTCACTTCGAGGCGCGACGCCAGCGGACGCACGCTCTTCAGCGCCTTCTTGGCCTGTGCGCGCTCCGGCAGCAAGCCGTGCAACACTTGCGCCATGGTGGCCTTGTCCAGCGAAAACCAGAACTCGCCTTGCTGCCCGGCCGCGACATCGCTGACCTTGACCGTGACGATCCAGCCGCCGCGCGCCGGGAACACGCCCGGCTGGGCCTTCAGCTCGCCCAGCGGCGGCAAGGCCGCCTTGCCGACGGCCGCCAGGTTATGGCGCACCCGCAGCAGCAAACTGGCGGTTAATTGTTGTCCCAGCACCACAGCGAGCCGCTCTTCGGTGGCGGTCACGCGCACGCTGGCCGGATCGACGCTCGGGATGGCGGCCGCGCCCGCCTTGGCGCCGGCGCTGCCGTAACGGTAATTGAGTACGCTGAGCAAGATCGCACGCTCCAGCGCAAAGCCGACCTGCCCTGGCGCCGCGCCGAAACTGAGCCAGCGCGCCTGGTGCCGGTCTTGCTCGACGCGCGAAAATTCGACCGCATCGATCTGGAACGCGCCCCAGTAGCGGCGGTTCATCGGCAGGCGCAATGCGCCCGCCAGGTCGTCCCGCAATTGCGCCGCGAATACGTGCAGCAAATGGACAGGACGTCCGAGCAGACAGGAATCGAGTACTTGATGGGGCTTTTGATCTGTCTTGGTAAGGGTTGTCATGTAATAGTCATGTCCGGTCATTTCTGCTGCGCTCGGCATTATACGGATCGCGCGAAATCAAGTCAGCCCGTCTTTGCGATGAAAGCCCATTATATTTACGCATTGCAACTCGAATGGTAACTTAAAGCATGACGCTTCCGATAGTAAACGATACAGCAATTCACAAAATATTGCCAAGTATCAATATTCTTAGCAGCAATGGAGTCTTTACTTTATAGTTGCTACAAGGTAAGCTTACTCCGATAACATTCCGATTTGCAGCGCCCCGTATCAACTCCCGCACACCGCTTTGGCAAATAATATAAAAAAGTGGTAGCGCGTGAGTATTCAGGCCGGTTTTTTATTATGGATACTCGGACTTACATGCCGCCGGCCGCGTGCAAGCAGTGACTGCAATTGATGGTTCCCTGCGCGGGATAATCTTGCTTGAAATAAGTTTACTTGAATAAAGTTGCTTAATTCAATTCTGTTTGTACCCGACTGGCTGCTGTGCGTGACATATCTGAATGAGGCCGCTGAATGAGACCGATGAGCCCGACATAAGCTGAGCGATACATAAGCTTTTGGGGTGATGCAAGCGGGCATTACCGATGCGCCGGCTCGCAAGAGACGGCAACCAAACATGATAGCCAACGTTGCAGAAAGTAGAGGGCAAGATGGGGAATCAACTCGCAGGCTTGATCAAGGCCGACCTGGCCGCGCTGAACAATAGCGCCAACAGCCTGAATGCGTCGGCGGTCGCGCCTGCCATGCAGATCGGCGGCCATGCCGATGCCAGTTTTTCATTTGCGCAAAGCATGCGCGACGCGATCGGCAAGGTCAACAACGACGACCGGCTGGCGGGACAGCGCATGAGCGATGTCGACAGCGGCAAGAGCGACGACCTGGTCGGCGCCATGCTGGCCAGCCAGGAAGCCAGTCTGTCCTTTTCCATGTTGATGCAAGTGCGCAATAAAGTGATGGGCGCGGTCGACGAATTGATCAAGCTGCCACTCTAAGTCCCCGAAAGCCCTCCACGTGATTACCCCCCTGAAGTCTGCCTACGCACGCTGGCGTGCGAACGCCCCGTCGCCGCTGCTGTCGCCTGCCCTGCTGAAAACCCTGCTGCCCATGCTGGTGCTGGCAATCGGCATCACCGCGATGGTGATGATGTATTTCTGGCACGACCAATCCAACTACAAGCCGGTCTTCGGCGCGCGCGAAAAAGTCGCCGTGACCGACATGATGGCGACGCTGGACGCCGAACATATCCCTTACCGCCTGCATCCGGACAGCGGCCAGGTGCTGGTGCCGGAATCGATGCTGGGCAAGGTGCGCATGCTGCTGGCGTCGAAAGGCGTGACCGCGCAATTGCCGGCCGGCCTGGAGCTGATGGACAAGAACGACCCGTTGGGCGTATCGCAATTCGTGCAGGACGTGCGCTTCCGGCGCGGCCTGGAAGGCGAGCTGGCGCAAAGCATCATGACGCTGGACGCGATCGGGTCGGCGCGGGTGCACCTGTCGATCGCCAAGTCGAGCTCCTTCGTTTCCAGCGACGGCGACAAATCGTCGGCCTCGGTGGTGGTGGCGCTGAAAACCGGCCGCACGCTGAACCAGGAACAAATCGCCGCCGTCATCAACATGGTGTCGGGCAGCGTCGCCAGCCTGCAGCCGCAGCGGGTCAGCCTGGTCGACCAGGCCGGCAACCTGCTGTCGTCGCATATCGACCTGACGGATGGTTTCGACGCGTCCAGCAACGGCAACGAAAGCGCCAAGCGCTACCAGGATGAGATCCGGCGCAATGTGCGCGAATTGCTGGGGCCGGTGATCGGCGAAGACAACTTCAAGGTCAGCGTGACCGCCGCGGTGGATAACGACCGGGTCGAGGAAACGCTGGAAAAATACGGCGCCGACCCGAAAGTGACCAGCGAGGCGATGCGCGAAGAACAGGAACGCAACCGCATGACGCTGGGCGTGCCTGGCACCTTGAGCAACAAGCCGCCGGCGGCCGCCGCGCCGGTCCCGACCGATGCGGCGGCCGCCGCGCCCGGCGCGCCAGGCGGCGACGGCGCCAAGCCGGACGACGGCACGGCCCGCAAGAACGCCACCTCGCGCCAGTATGCGTATGACCGCAGCATCACCCAGATCAAGCGCAGCCGCGGCCGCCTGCAGAAACTGAGCGTCGCGGTGGTGCTCAACAGCGGCGCCGCGCCCGCCCCGAAAACCGGCTGGACCCCGGCCGAACTGGCGAATATCGACAAGATGCTGCGCAGCGGCCTCGGCATCAGCACCGAACGCGGCGACAACCTGGCCGTATCGGCGCTGGCCTTCCCGGCCAAGGTCGCGCCGGCCCAGTGGTGGGAAGAACGCGACAACCTGGCCGACATGAGCGCGTGGCTGATGTACCTGGGCGGCGCGCTGGCCGGCTACTTCCTGGTAGTGCGTCCGCTGCTGCGCCTGCTGAACAACCGTTACGGCGGCGCGCCGCTGCTGCACGCCGACAATCCATTGGCGCTGGGCGGCGCCGGCGCGGCTGCCGCGACGCTGGCCGGCGGCGCCGGCATGCACACGCTGGGCGGCCCGCAGGCGCAGGCGCAACTGGCGGGCGGCGCGGCGCAGCCCGGCGCGATGCCGGTGGTGCCGCTGCTGGAAAATTATGATTTGCCGCCAGCCGGTTCGGCGGTCGACGTGATGGTCGACCACCTCAAGGTATTGGCTGAAAAAGAACCCGAGCGGGTCGCCGAAGTCGTCAAACAATGGATGCAGAAAAATGGCCGAACTCAATAACATATTGGACTCGGAAGAGTCCGAAAGCAGCACCCTGACGCCGGTCGAACAGGCCGCGATCGTGCTGCTCAGCATAGGCGAGGAACAGGCCGCTGCGGTGTTGCGCTGCCTGTCGCGCGAAGAATTGCTGGAAGTGACGCAAGTGATGTCGCGCATGAGCGGCATCAAGGTCGAGTCGGTGAAACAGGCGATGCAAACCTTTTTCGACGATTACCGCGAACAGAGCGGCGTGCACGGCGCGTCGCGCAGCTACCTGAAGCGCTCGCTCGACATGGCGCTCGGCAGCGACATCGCCAACAGCGTGCTCAATAATATCTACGGCGATGCGATCCGCCCCAAGATGGCGCGGCTGCAATGGGCGTCGCCGAAATGGCTGTCCGAATACATCGTCAACGAACACGTGCAGATGCAGGCGGTGTTCCTGGCCTTCCTGCCGCCGGCGCTGGCCGGCCAGATCCTCGACGCGCTGCCGGTCGAAGGCCGCGACCTGGTGCTGCTGAACCTGGCCCGGCTGGATGAAATCGACCGCGACCTGCTGGTCGAGCTGGATGAACTGGTGGGCCGCTGCCTGTCGACGCTGGACACCCAGAGCACCAGCGTCGAAGGGGTGCGCCAGGTCGCCGAAATCCTCAACCGCATGCCGGGCAACCGCGCCGCGCTGGTCGAGCTGCTGCGCGCGCACGATCCGGAAGTGGTGTCGGAAATCGAATTGAGCATGTACGACTTCTTCATCCTGTCGCGCCAGAGCGAAGTGGCGATCACCCGCATCCTGGAAGACGTGCCGCTGGAACAGTGGGCGATTGCGCTGAAGGGCGCCGAACCGGCGGTGCGCGACGCGATCCTGAAAACCATGCCGCGCCGCCAGGCGCAAAGTTTCGAAGACATGATGCGCCGCTCCGGACCGGTGCCGCTGAGCCGCATCGAACAGACCCGCCAGGAAATCATGGCCACCGTCAAGGGCCTGGCCGACGCCGGCGAAATCGAAGTGCAGCTGTTCGCCGAAGCGGTGGTGGAATGAAGCACTTCCGCTCCTATCGTTTTCCGCCGCTGTCGCAATTCATCGCCGCCGGCCAGCGCGCCGAAGATACCGACGGCCAGTGGCAGGCGTCGGTGTCGGAAGGTTTTGAACAGGGCCAGCGCGACGGTTATGAGGTCGGCCTGGTGCGCGGCCAGCAGGACGGCTACGATTCCGGCCGTAGCGACGGCATGGCGCGCGGCCGCGAAGAAGGCCGCAACGAAACCATGGTGGCGCTCGACAAGCTGGCCCGTCCGGTCGATGCGATCCTGAAAAACCTGCGCCAGGTGCGCGCCGATTACCGCGCCGCGCAGCGCAAGGAAGTGGTCGACCTGGTGGCCAAGGTGGCGCGCCAGGTGATCCGCGCCGAACTGGCCTTGCAGCCGGTGCAATTGCTGGCGCTGGTCGATGAAACGCTGGCCTCGATGCCGCCGACGCGCGAAGAAATCGACGTCTTCCTGAATCCGGAAGAACTGAAACGCATCAGCGAGCTCGATCCGAAGCGCGCCAAGCGCTGGAATCTGATCGCCGATTCCCGCCTCGACCCGGGCGAATGCCGCATCAAGGCGGGCGACAATGAAGTCGACGCCGGCTGCCACCAGCGCCTGGCCGCCTGCATGGAACAGGTCAGCAGCCATTTGCAACTGGCCGCCGACCACGCCGACGAAGGCGCGGCCCCATGATAGCCGACACACTGCGCAATCTCGAGATCGGCGCGGTGCCGGTCGCGACGCCCACCGGCCGCCTGGTCGGCGCGTCGGGATTGCTGCTGGAAAGCGCGGGCTGCCGCCTGCATACCGGCCAGCGCTGTCAAATCGAGACCGTCGGCGGCGAATGGCTCGATGCGCAAGTGGTCGGTTTCCGCGACAAGTTATCCTTCCTGATGCCGTTCAAGAAAGCCGTCGGCATGACCACCGGCGCGCGCGTGCTGCCGCTGCCGGACAAGGCCAGCCTGCAAATCGGCCCGTCGTGGCTGGGCCGCATGGTCAACGGCCTCGGCGAACCGATCGACGACCTGGGCCGGCTGGGCGGCGAGCATGTGCTGGAAGTGACGCCGCCGCGCATCAATCCCTTGAAAAAACAGCCGGTCTCGGAACCGCTCGACGTCGGCGTACGCGCCATCAACAGCATGCTGACGCTGGGCAAAGGCCAGCGCGTCGGCCTGATGGCCGGCAGCGGCGTCGGCAAGAGCGTGCTGCTGGGTCTGATCACGCGGCAAACCGTGGCCGACGTGGTGGTGGTCGGCCTGATCGGCGAACGCGGCCGCGAGGTGCGCGAATTCGTCGAAAAATCGCTCGGTGAGGACGGCCTCAAAAAAGCCGTGCTGGTGATCGCGCCGGCCGACGAATCGCCGCTGATGCGCATCATGGCGACCGAACTGTGCCACTCGATCGCCGCCCATTACCGCGACCAGGGCAAGCACGTGCTGCTGCTGGTCGACTCGCTGACCCGCTACGCGATGGCGCTGCGCGAAGTGGCGCTGGCGCTGGGCGAACCGCCGGCCACGCGCGGTTATCCGCCGTCGGTCTTTTCAAACTTGCCGCAACTGGTCGAAAGCGCCGGCAACGGCGCCCACCCGGAAGGCAGCATGAGCGCCATCTACACCGTGCTGGCCGAGGGCGACGACCAGCAGGACCCGGTGGTCGACACGGCCCGCGCCATCCTCGACGGCCACATCGTGCTGACCCGCGAACTGGCCGAACGGGGCCATTATCCGGCGATCGACGTGGCCGCGTCGATCAGCCGCTGCATGGCGCAAGTGATCCCGCCGGCGCATATGCTGGCGGCGCGCGCGCTGAAGGCGGCGATGGCGCGCCACGCCCGGGTGCGCGACCTGATTCCGCTGGGCGCGTACGTGCCGGGCGCCGATCCGCAAACCGACCGCGCGGTGCAATTGCATCCGCAGATCGAGGCATTCCTGTGCCAGGGCACCAAGGAAGACGCGCCGCTGGCCCGCTGCATCGAACAACTTGAACAGATCATGGCATGAAAGCCGCACGATGAGCCAGACACACACGATCCGCAACCTGACCACGCTGGTCGACTTGCGCAGCACCGAAGTCGAACGCCTGCAAAGCGACATGGCGGCGCAGACCGCGGTGCGCGAGCGCTACCAGAAAAACCTGGAGCGGCTGACCGGCCTGTACACCGGCAGCGGCGCCAGCGGCGCGCTGCCGTTGGCGCTGTCGGTCAATTGCGGCGACTTCAAACAGGCGGTGATGCAGCTGGCCGACCAGCACCGCACCGATTTGCACCTGCACGTAGCCAATATGGCGATTTCCCAGCGCGCGCTGAACGCGGCCTGGGCCAAACGCGAGGTATTGGACCAGGTGCTGACACGCAAACAGAAGGATGTGGCCAACGAACAACAACGACGCGATGCCAAGCGCCAGGATGAGCTGGCTACCCAATTCTGGTTTCGCGGGCAAGTAAAATAAGTTTTGCTATAAATTTCTTATAGGAAAACTTCACAAAACCGGAATCCGGGTCGCCTTATCAAGGCATATCCCCTTCCATTGGAGTTCGACATGACCAGCATCACCTCACCGGTTTACGACCCGGTCGATACCGCAAAAAAACTGGCGGCACTGTCCGTCCAGGCGCAAGTCGACGCATTAAAAGCCAAGACCGACCTGGCGACCAAGACCGACAAGGCGCTGAACGACCTGAAGTCGGCGATGGCCACGTTCCAGGCCGCGATGACGGCGATGAGCAAGAACAAATCGGTACTGAGCCAGTCCGCGACCTTCGGCAACACGGCCTACGGCAGCGCCACCGCCGGCGTGACGGCGGCGCCGGGCACCTACAGCTTCTTCGTGGAACAGCTGGCCACCGCCAGCCAGACCTCGTATGGCGGCCTGGGCAGCTCCCCGGCGGCCGGCAGCGGCACGCTGACCGTCAAGATCGGCGACGGCACCGGCAACAACCGCTTCGACATCGACCTGTCGGCCGCCGACAAGAATGGCGACGGCACCCTGACGCCGCAGGAAATCGCGGCCGCCATCAATGCCAGCAGCAAGAATAACTCGCGGGTCACGGCCTCGATCGTGACCGTCGATAACCAGGCGCAACTGGTTTTGACATCGAACAGCACCGGCGCCGCCAACGCGGTGTCGCTGGACGCCAGCGGCGTCACCAACAGCGCGCTGACCAAGGCGCTGGTGACCGACGCGGCGACCAATATCAAGCAAGTGGTGCAGGCCAGGGACGCGGTGGTATGGCTGGGCGCGAAAGGCACCGGCACCCGCATCCAGCAAGCGTCCAACACCTTCACCAACCTGCAGGACGTCAAGATCACCTTCACCAAGGCGATGGCCGACGGCGACGCGCCGGTTACGCTGGCGGTGGCGACCGACTCCACCGCCACCACGGCCAATGTGCAAGCCTTCGTCGACGCCTATAACAAGCTCAAGACGACGCTGGACACGCTGACCTCGCCCGGCAAGCCTGAAAAAGGTGTTGCTCCAGGAATCTTTTACAGCGATTCGGGCATGGCTTCGCTGCGCAACAGCATCGGCCAGTTGCTGCGCCAAAACGTCGGCGGCGTGTCGCTGGTGGACTACGGCATCACCAGCGCGCGCGACGGCAGCCTGACCCTGGATGCCGGCAAGCTGACCGCCAGGCTGGCCAACTCGCCGGGCAACCTGGATAGTTTGTTCGGCAATAACACCATCGGCCGGCAAACCGGCGTGCTGGGCTCGCTCGACAAGCTGATGAACCAGTGGAGCAGCGACACCCAGGGCCAGATTACCCAGCGCCTGGCCGGCAACGCGAAACTGCAAAAAGAGTACGGCCAGACCTCGGATCACCTGGATGACGTGTACGAAAGTAACCGCCTGCGTTACCTGGACCAATTTACCCGCCTGCAAGTATTGCAAGCCAATATGCAAAAGACGCTCGACATGTTCGACGCCATGTTTGGAAGCAATAAATCCTGAGGATAGCGTGCCTGACACCGATGCCGGCGCGCTGCCTCGTTTTTGACAGTGAGATGATAAAAAATGTTAAATAATGATGCTTACGGCAATTACCATGCGGTCAACCTGGACGCCCAGACGGCCCGCGCCACGCCGGTCGAACTGGTGCTGGTGCTGACCGATGGCCTGCTGGAAGAATTGGCGCGCGCGCGCGGCCACATCGTCGGCAAGCGCTATGAGCAAAAGGCAATCAGCCTCGACAAATGCACGCAAATCATCAATGGCTTGTCGAGTTCGCTCAATTTCGACGATGGCGGCGAAGTGGTGGTCAATCTGGCGCGCCTGTACGACTATTGCGTGGCGCGCCTGTACACCGCCGGCATCAAGCTCGATCCGACGCTGATCGACGAAGTGACCACGCTGATGACCACCATCAAGCGCGGCTGGCTCGGCGTACAGGCCAACCATGGATAGGCGCCCCGAGTTGCTGGGCCTGGCCCGGCGGCTGGCCGCCGCCAGCGCGCAAGCCGACTGGACTGCGCTGGAAACGCTGAACCAGGAACTGGCCGGGAGCTTGCCGCTGCTGGCCGCGCAAGGCGGCTGGAATGACGCCGAACAAACAGTTTTGTTGCAATTGCGCAAAATATTCGCGCAAGCGGTTAAAATTTGCTCTGAAGAAAAAGACCGCCTGGAAAAACATCTGGGTTCATTGCAGGCAAATAAAGAAGGATGGATCGCCTACGCCCTCAATGGCGCAATCGATGCAGACGGGATTCAAGCATGATAATCAGTTCCAATATCAGTTCCAATACAGCAACAGCGGCGTCCGCCCCTGGCGCCGCGCAAATCCTGGCCGGCGCTGCTGCGCCGCTCGATCCGTCCGGCGCCGCGCCGGCTGGCGCGCAGCCGCAGCCGCAGCCTTCAGCGGCGCCGAATCCTGCCCCGCTGCCGCCGCCATTGCCGCTATTTGCGCGCCTGCTCGGTTTGGCCGACGCCGCCAACGACGGTCGCGATGACGACGCGGCGACCGCCACTCCGGCCAAGCCGGCTGATGCGGGCGATGCCGCGGATATCGCGCAAGCCGCCCAGCAAGGCGCCAACGATGCGCTGCTGGCCGCGATGAGCGCGCCGTTGATTGCGCCGATGGCGCCCGGATTGACCCCGCCAGCGCCAGCCGCGGCGCCCGCCGACGGCGCGCCCGACGGCGCCGGCCAGGCCGCCGCCAGCGCGCTGCAAAACAGCCCGGCCCAAGCCAATCCGGCCTTGACTATCAGCTTGAACCCGGCCGCCATCGCGCTCAACGGCGCCGGCGCCGCGCCAGCGCCGGCCGCCAGCCATTTGCTGCGCGAAGCGCTGGCCGCCGCCAAGCCGGGCGACACCGATGCCGGCGCCGCTTCCGGTGCTGGCCAGGCCGGCAACACCACTAGCGCGCCAGCGGCGACGGGCGGTTTCAGCCTGCCGCTGGCGGCCGCCCAGAGCGTTGCCGCGCCGGTGCCAGTGACGGCCGCTGCG